>JASLAV010001120.1 GCA_030146905.1 Lentzea sp.
GTACTCGGGTGGGAGCTTGACGCCCACAACAGTCGCGCCGTCAGACCCCACGATGGCGGTAGCCGGCGCCAAAGCCTGCACTTCGATCTTTTCCGTCGCGAGCCGCTCGCGCGCGACCTCGGTCAACCGCATCTCACCCAATCCATCCAGCAGGGTGAACGCCGCGTCAGCCGTCGGATTCGCGTCCGCGGGTGTGGCTCCGTGCAGCTGCGCGAGAACAGGAGCCGCCATTGCGCCGCTGACAAACATACGTCGAGTGATCGCCATGACTTCCAGTGTTACGTATTTCAGGGAAAAGTCGGCCGTAGATAACTCGAAAGAAGGAGATTCACGTGCAGCGGAAGCGACGCCGCAACTGGTGTTGGTGAGCGGGTGACCGCCACAAGACGCCCGCGATCCAGCCTGGCGGATGTGGTCCTTACATATCCAAGAGAGGGGATTCTCCCTCCCGCATGCGTTTCCGGGCGATTGTGATCGTGGTGGGCATGGGGCACCGCAGCGCGGCCGAAGGAGCACTCACCTGCGCTGACAGATGGGGCACGGCAGGCCTTCTGGGAGATTCCCTGACGCGAGGCTCGTGCTGCACCTGGCAGCTTCCTCGGCGGCCAGCGCAGGGCGTGCGAGGCCGACGGCGATCGCAGGCCGATGCGGGTCGCGGAGCTCACCCGTCGCTAGTCGGCTGGCCAGGGCATGCCGCCCGCACGTCGGTAATGCAGCGCGCGGGCGACAGGCGGCCTGCCCAGGCGTTCGTGCGAACACCGCACCCGGAAGCGATCAGTGACCGTGAGCACTTCAGGTCGCGGCTTCTCCGGTGTTGCTGTTGCGGGGGCGATCCGGTGGCCGGAGATCTTGATGACTGGTCTGCGCCGGTCACCGATCCATGCGCAGGAAGGCGGTCACGGTCGTGCCGCGGGCGGTGGCGTGGGTGCGTACGAGGTCGGCGAGTTGGTTGACCAGTAGCAGGCCGCGGCCTCCGTACTGTCCTGGTTCAGGTGGCCGGCGGCCGGCCAGAGGGTCCGACAGGTGTCCATCGTCCTCGACCGAGAAGATCAGGTGTTCCTGATCGCGCCAGATCCGCAGCCGGCATCCGCCGCCGGTGTGCCGGAGGCTGTTGGTCACCAATTCGGTGGCGATGAGTTCGAGGTCGGCCGTCCGCTCGGCGCCCAGCTGCGCTTGCTGGGCCTGAGCGGTGACGAGCCGACGGGCGTCGCGGATGTCCGCGGTGGTGTTGATGGCGAGTTCGGCGGCGTCCGGGGTGCATCGCAGCGGCTGGTTGTAGCGGTCGACCACGGCGTGCGGGGCGTAGTGGTCGCTGTCGCGACGCCCGGTCGCCTCCCACACCGTCGGGTGTGTGGCCAGGGCGTCAGCCAGCGCGCGGTGATCGAGGGCGCGGGTGTCGTAGGGGCAGACGATGGTGACGTCGCGTCCGGCGAAGGCGTGGTTGATCAGTGCTTCGTGCTGTGCGCAGGCGGGGTACTCGATGTCGGTGCGGCCGGCCCAGATCGGCTCGCCGATGATGCGGACGTGCCCGCCGCAGTGGGCGTCGGCGAACCGTCGCAGCACGGTGGGGATGATCCTGCCGGGGTTGCGGCCCGCCACCTCCATGTCCAGCAGCAGCACCTCGTCCGCAGCCCCGCCCAGGGCTTCGCGCAGCAACCGGAGCCTCGCGCCGGGCACCGCGATGGCGACGGGTTGCCCCTCGGCCAAGCCGTCCGTGATGAAGGGCACGAGCGTGCCCAGGTACTCGTCGTCGGAGCCGTAGAAGAACGCCGGGTGCACGAAACCGTCGAGGGGTGGTGCCATCTGAGTGGTCATGCCACCTGCTCCACACGTACGCCGCGCAACTCCAGCAGCTCCACGAGGCGGCCCAAGCCCGGCCAAGAGGCGCGGAGCACCAGAGGGACGCCGCGGCGGGCCGCGTGATCGGCCAAGCGCAGCAAGTTGTTGTGGTCGAGGAAGGTCAGCCCCGTGGCGTCGAGCACCAGCTCCCCGCCGGACGGGCGGAGGTCGACCCGCTCCAGAGCCTGGGTGAACAGCGTGTCGGCGGAGGAGTCCACCTCCCCGCCCAGGGCCGTGACGCGATCGCCTGCGGCGTGCAGCCGGAAACCGGGCGATCGCGTGTTGGTGTTCGGGTGCAGGCACGCGAGCTGCGCGAACGCCGAGTCGTCGACCTCCGCGACGGCGTAGGCGCACATCGCGGAGAACGGGTGATCGGCCATGTAGTTGTCCACCAGGTGCTCGTAGCGGGCGAATGCGGCGAGCTGCTGCGGGGTGCGCACCAGAGGAGTGGCCTCGGCGGCCACCCGCAGTCCGGCGAACCCGTCGTCCACGGCGGTGCCGGTGGCCGCGGCGTAGGCCATGACCTGCGCCTCCGGGTCGACCACCGCGCCGACCGGATAGGTCGCTTCCAGAGAGGTGACCTGGGCCGCACCCTCCCGCAGCGCCTGGTCGATGGCAGCGATCCCGCGCAGGTCTTGCACCAGGGCACCTACGTCGCCGGAGGCCACGTAGCGGACCCGGTAGCCCTGCTCCAGCCCTTCGGACAGGAACTCCCGCACGCGGACCCGGAACTCGCGCACATCGTTGTACCGCCAGCACACGTGGTCGTGAGCCCCCAGCCCACGCGTGTGCTCCAGGACTCCGGATCTGCGCATTGACCGGATGCTACGTGACTGCGGCTTTGGCCGACCGCTTCAGCCGCCGCAGTGTTTGGCGACCTGGCGTCACTGTGCGGGACACGGTGCATCGTCGTGGACTGCGCTGACCGGGCGCGCCCACAGGTGGTTCGGATCCGCTGAGCGGAGTACGACCCCTCCGTACTCCATGAGGAAAACGGTGGTGTGGGTCGGATGATCTGGTTCGGATTCGGTTCACCCTGAGCGCGTCGCGGTCTGAAGCAAAGTGCGGGCGACGTCGCGGAGCTTGACGTTCTCGTGTTGGGACCGTTCCACCAGCATTCTGAAGGCTTCGTCGGCCGTGCACCTGTGCACGGCCATCAGCACGCCCTTCGCCTGGTCGATGACGGCGCGTGACACGAGTGCCCGTTCCAGTTGCACGACGTGCTGACGGGAGCGTCGCTGGCATTGGGCGCTGGTGATGGTGGCCGAGGCCGCGTTGGTGAACAGACGTATCAGGCCTTCGTCGAACGGTCGAACGCTGCCGCGGTGCGGTTGTAGATGTTGAGCGAGCCCATGTGTTGGGCCTCGGATCTCTCCGACGCGGGCAGCACCACGGGCACGGACAGGTAGGCGCAGATACCGTGTTCCGCCGCGGAAGCCTCGAACTCCTGCCATTCGTCGCGGTGCTCGCCGACGACCGCACGGACGGCCGTTAGGGTGCGCGCGGCCTCCAGGCACGGGGCCGCGGTCGGCGCTGCACTGCTGTCGTAGCGATTCCGGAGACTCAGCTCTGCGCAAGTGCGCGAACTGATCAGCATGATTCGCGCCGTGGTGATCGCGTTGATCACAATCACCACGTTTCAGCGACGCTGGTCAGCCGCTGAAACCTGCGGACAGCAGCCGGGTCCACCGGATCAGAGGGCGCCGTCACGCTATTGGGCTTCATCCGCTGCTGCGGTGCTGGCTGGATCTGTGATCAGCCGCTGTCGCAGGGCGGTGAGAACGGCGCTCGTTCTGTCTGCGGCGTTCAGTTTCATGAATGCGGAAGTCAGGTGGTTCTTCACCGTTTGCTCGGCCAAGCCCAGTGTTCGCGCAATTTTTCGGTTGGAGTTCCCCGAGCTCACCAGTTGGAGAACCTGCTTCTCCCGGTGGGTGAGGGTGGCGGCTGTTTCGCCGCTGTCGAGATCCGGGCGTTCGCAGCGATGACCATTCAACGCCTGGGTGGTCTCGTGGTATCTGCGAGTGCATTCCCGCAAGGCCAGGTCGGCCAGGTTTGCACCGGCTTGGTGCAAGGTCGACATCCGTTGCGTCACTGTGACCGCTTCTTGTGAGATGGCGGCTACTTCGTCGAGAACAGTTCTGAGGAGTAGTGGAGGCATCGGTTCGTCGGTGTTGGTGGTGCTGATCCAAGAGAGGCAGGACTCCAGCTCCGACGCTGGCCAACTGTCTCTCCGGGCGGATTTCATCAGCAAGCGAGCGAATTCCGTTCTGGACGTTCCACTGATCTCCAGCCACTTGTGAAAGGCGGGGTGGGCGCCCGGGTCGGCCGACGTGTCCGCTGTGTGTCCTTGATTGAGAATGGAAGACCTGTCGGCATCGTCGACGAAGTGAGGCTCGACCATGCGGGGCATCCTCCGCCTTGGCAGTCGCTGACCGTACTTGGTTGGATCCGGACCCTAGCAGCCTGCGGAGCAACGATCGCACGTCCGAGTGGGTGAAGAGAAGTAGCGACCAGCGCATCCGGGAATGGCTCAATCGCTGGCCGGCTTCCGCAGCGTCGGCATGAACGCTGGTAAGGGCGTCGCGCGGCAGTTCGCTGGCTTGCACGCTTCCTGCCCACCCTTCCTGAATCGCAGGCACTTATCACCTGTTCGTGGTGTTGCTGCTCTGTTCGAAGGTCCTAGTACCATTGATCTCTTTTTGGGTGTCATACGAACGGTCTCACCTGATGGTTCGGTGGCAGAGCGGGTTGATCCGTAGTTGTATGGAATATCGACTGAGCTTCGGGTGACCAAACTGGCCGAAGTCCGGTGGAGGACTCGCAATTCGCTTCGGTGATCAGCCGCTTGACGGCTGCGCTCAGAATTTCCCCGCACCACGACCGCACGGCGGTTCCGCACTGTGAGACCGGCGGCGGGTGAGCTGAGGAGGATCCGTGTTGGAGGCGTCGGAGCAGGGCAGGACCCGGTGGATACGGTTCGCGGGGGTACTCGCGGCCGGTTTGGTGTGCGCGGTGCTGCTGCTCAGCGGCCTTGCCAGAGGAGCCTTGGCCGCGTCGTTCGCCGTGTCCGGGACGAGCTTCAAGATCTCTGCGGACAAGCTGGTGGGCACCGGGTTCGTGCAATTCGGCGGAACGGACAACGGCCCGGGCGGTGCACATCCTGTTGGTGTCAGTGGGTTTCGCACGACAGTCGCCGACAACTTCTGCCAGTCGGTGACGCTGCGCGACCTGCCTCTGGTCGGAAACATCACCCTGCGTCTGGCGTCTCCAGGACCCGAAGGCATGTCGGCCACGAACATAGTGCTCGGCGTGGCCGGCCTCACCGGAGACATGACCCTCGTCAACAGTCAGATCGGCGTGGACGCCGCGCAGGTGTCGCAGGGGCCACCCGGTGTGGTCGGCCAGCCCGGCGGATTCGCGCAACAAGCAGCGGAAGCGACGGTTGTTGCTCCGCGGATGGTTGCCTGGAGCGCTACTGCTTACACCCTGCGCCTGAAGAACATGAGCATGTCACTGCACAACGGGGGCAACGAATGCTTCTGACTCGCCGGTGGCGCGCGGCGTGCTCGGACCGGTGGTCACGGTTCGCGCGGTGGCGGCGATCCCGGCCGTTCGCAGCAGGACTGTTCACGTTGTTCTCGGCCATCGTGGTCGCGGTGCCGCCATACGCCTCCTTCCGCATCGGTGACGCGATTGTGTCAATCAGCACCGTCGCCGGTGTTTCGGCCGTTGTGATCGGGACGCTGCTGGGCGTCTGCGGGCTGTCGCTGTGGTTGCGTCCCCAGTACCGCGTCGCGGCTGCTGTCATGACATTGGTGTTGTCGTTGGTAGCGCTGAGCGCTACCAACCTCGGCGGTTTCCTCATCGGCACCCTGCTCGGCCTGATCGGTGCCGCGCTCGCGTTCGCTTGGACCCAGAGGCCGAGCCGGCCCCGCCGCAACCGATGGGGTCTGCTGGGGCGCGGCGTGGTTGTGCTGATCGCCGGTACCGCCGTCGCGCACGAGGCGGCGGCGATGTCCGGGCCGCCCCCGGCTCGGAGTTGGACCCTGGTGGCCAAGTCGATCCAGGCGGACGGCGTCGTCTACCGCGGCATCGACCGGCTCATGGTCGACGGCCGGCCCACCAGAACGATGCGGTTCACGATGCGCAGCATGCGAATGACCGCGCCGGCTCTGTACGGCGGCCGGACGATCGTGATCGAGGCACCGCACGGAGTGGCTACCGGTGTCGACATGCACATGCTGCGCCTCACCGGTGACCTCCAACTGCTCGGTCTGCTGCCGATCCCCGTCGACTTCACCCCCGATCGTCCTCCGCCCCTGGTTCCGCCGTCCTTCGTGATCACCGGGGTGACCACCGTCAACGCCCTGGTGCGCGGCGAGACGCTGACCTTGCGCGGAACTCGGTTCACCGCCCGCTGAACAGGTTCTCGTTTCGTCCGAGTCGATCCACGCGTGCGAAAGGCGGACTTGATGACTCGAAGCGGGTTGCAGCAACCTCCGGAGCGCCGCCGCCTCCATGGCGCCGATGACGAGCCGCATCACCTGGCCAGTGAGCTCGACGCCGCCTTACGGCTTCTCCACAGCCTGCTCGACCGCCATGCCGAAGCGGTGCGGGAGGTCGAAGCGATGGTGGTCAGGTTGCAGGGCGTCTCCTGGACCGCGATACCGGACCAGCGCACGGGGGCGGCCGAGAAGGTGCCCGAACTGTTCACCAGGCAGGAGTTCAGGGTGCTCGAGCTGATCTGCCAGGCCCGGACGAACCGGCAGATCGCCACGCGGCTCGGTATCACCGAGAAGACGGCGAAGAACTACGTGCAGGCGATTTTCCGCAAGCTGAGCGTGCACTCCAGGACGGAGGCGATCTTGCTGGCCGTCCAGCACCAGTGGTTCGCGAGCGTTGAGCAGCAGAAGCCAGAGCCGGCACGCCCGCATCACCTGCGTCCGGCAGATCGCTGAGACCGTCAAGACCACCCAGGTGTGGTGCGGCAGCGTCCAGGCCTGGGTGGTCGGCGATCAGGCCGGCGGCAGGAGCGACACGGGGACCTCGACATGGCGTGCCCGCAGGAACTCGCCCAGTGATTTGCCGAGCTGGTCCAGCGACAGTCCCGCCGAACTGCTGGGGGCGAGATAACCCTGCAGTACGAAGCAGAGACCGCGGAGTTTCGGAAGCTCATAGCGTTCGATGGTGATCACCTTGGGGCTCGCGAGCAGCTCGGTGAGCCGGTCGACGGTGAGGAAGGACAGCAGCCAGGGGTAAGCGTCGTCCTGGCTCACCCAGAAG
>JASLAV010001130.1 GCA_030146905.1 Lentzea sp.
CAGTTCAGCGAGCCGGTCCGCGATCGCGTCGAGAACGGCGGTCTGGAGTGCTCCGGTCGAGGCCAGCACGCCCATCGCGTGCACCACCCCGGCCAGCGCGGCCTCACCTCGTCTGGTCAGCGAGTACTGGATGTTGCGCCGTTCGTACTCGTCGGCGGTCCGATAGTTCTCGGCGTGGTTCTGGGTGACGTCGAGCAGCCCCCAGCCGCGCAGGCTGCCCAGCGCGTCGACGAGGTCCTGGTCGTCGAGGGGGTCGAGCCAACCGACAGCGCGAAGTCTCGACCGCACGTCGTCCAGCCCGAGAGCGGTCTCAAGCCGTTCGTTGGCCTCGCCGAACGCATGCAGGATCGCGACGTACAGCTCCGCCCGCTCGCCCGTGGTGAACCGGAACATCTCCGATGGCACGCGCATGGCAGCCAAGGCTCGCCTCCTCCCTCAGCCGAGCACGCTACGGCAGACCACCGACAACCCGCCCGCGCTCCTGGATCTCGTCCAGCAACTGACCAGTGACCCGCTCCTCAGGAACCGCCGACCCGTGCTCGCGCATCGCGTTGGCCAGCCCGTCGTCCCAGGGCGCCTCGGTGACCCGTCCCACTGGCGTGCCGGCACCCAACGCCCGCAGGTAGTCCTCAGTCGCCATGCGCCAGGGCGTGGCCCCCGTGCGTGCGATCACGTGCGCGGCGATCCGCACGCCCTCACCGTCGAAGTCGCCGTGGTAGCGCAGCGCGGATCCTTCCGCGGCCAACCCGCGAAGCAGGGCGATCACCGCGCTGTTGGGCCACCCCGACGTGCACACCATCGGCGGGCACGAGGGCCCGAGCCGGGCGACCGCCACCGCGAGCACGCTCGGGTTCTCGAAGACCCACACCTCCTGTGGCGCGCCGACGAACGAGGTGGCGCGCACCTGCGCCAACGTCAGGGCCGCGACGTGCCCCTCGTCCGCACACACCCGCAGGACCTGGCCGCCGACACCGCTCAACCGCAGCCCGGCGGCCAGGACGACCGACGACAGCTCGTCCTCGACCACCCCGGCGCTCTCCCACAGCGCCCGACGCTCCTGAGCGTTCCCCGGCAGCTCCACGTCGTGCAACTCCGCCAGTGCCCGCAACACCAGCCCCGCGCCCCGCGTTCCCTCGTCCAGGGCGTGCGGATCACCGAGCAGGTTCTCCGCGAGCACTGGTAGAGGCACGCCCGCCGCGGGCAAGGCGGCGAGGACTCGCAAGGCGCGATCGAGCTCGCTCCTCGTGCGCTCGACGGAACCGGCGATGAGCCCTGCCCGCCGAACGGAGTCCACCCACCCCTTCAACGCCGGTTGGCCGGTGACCACGGTGTGGCTGTTCAGCCACGTCCACAGCTCGGAGCGGGCGGCATCTGCCAACGCTCGCTGCCCGGCGCGGTCGTCCAGCGGTCCCAGCAGGGCCACGACGACCTCGCGCGCCCCCGCACCCACTGAGGACATGAGCAACTCGTCGAGCGCGGCCATCGACACCGTCGCGTACTCGCCCGGCAGGCGATCAGTTCCCAGCAGATCGGCCACAGCCGACCGCTGCTCCTCGTCGAGGGGGCCGACCTTCACCCGGCTGACCTGACGTCCAGACGACATCCGGTCGTGCACGGCCTTCCACAAGGGCATCAGAGCAGGCGCCCCGAGTCGGTCCAACGCGCGCATGGTGCCAACCTTGGCAGAACTGCTCATAGGCCTGGCACGACGTGGCCGAGCCAGGTGTCCCGCCGAGCGCTTCGCAGGCCGACATCGGCGATCAAACCGCGCAACGCGTCAAACAGCTCGTGCTCGCTCCGCTCGATGAGGACGTCGACGAACTCAACCAGGTCGCGGCCGTTGCCCGACGCGGAGCACAAACCGTCGAACGACACCGTTACTCGCGGTCTGCGGCCTGCTTGGCTTAATCGGCCAGGACGAGGCGGTCCGCGGCATCAACGTCGCGCTAGCTGGTGACCGCTTAGGTGGTGGCAAAGAGGTGACCGGCGATCCAATGGGCTGCGATTCGCTGACCTGCGGGTTCGCGAATCTGGGTCACAAGACATTTCGCAGATCTCGCGAGTTGAGGGAGGACTTCTGCTCCCAATTTGCTCCACGCAACGCAAACGGGCTATCGATGAGAATCATCGACAGCCCGTTTGAACTGGTAAAACACACTGTGGGCGATACTGGGATCGAACCAGTGACCTCTTCGGTGTGAACGAAGCGCTCTCCCGCTGAGCTAAACGCCCGGTGTTCTGTTGTCCCGCTCTCGCGGTGTGGCCATAGCTTACAACATCATCAACGAGAACCAAAAATCGGGCTCTGCAACCAGGTCCACTCGAGGCCGAACCAGCCGCCTACCAGCGCGAACACGTTGAGGAAGTAGCAGGTGACGAGCACGATGGCGCAGACGCCCGCCATCACCAGGCCGCGGACCCAGCCCGGCTGGCGCTTCAGCCACTCGACCCAGCGGTCGTAGTAGCGCTTGGCGAACTTCAGGACGCGGCCCGCCCACTCGAACTCCGTGGCGAGGATGGCCAGGCCGGCGAAGACCACCAGCCAGCCGGGGCCGGGGTACGGGATCATGATGATGCCCGCGATCAGCACCAGGCCGCCGATCACGCCCACGCCGATCCGGTAGGCCAGGTTCAGCGCCGGGTTGCGGTGGAACCAGTGGCGCCAGCCCTTGTGCTCGTCGGGCTTCACGTCGGGCTTCGTCATGTGTCGATCATCCCGTTGGGACTCAGGCGGGTGCAACCTGGCCTCCTGCCAGCACCTCCGAGGGTTTCGGCGGGGCTTGGCGGCCTGGTTCGAGCGACACCGCGAAGGTTGTGTGCTTGTGTGCTTCGGACGACCAGGTCAGCAGTTGCGGATCGGTCGAGCCTGCTCGCACGTCGAACACCGCCAACGGTACCGGCGGTTGCGTGCTCGCACCCCAAACTACGTAAACATGACCCGAGTCGTTCGGTTTCAGGCTTTTCGGCATCATGGCGGCCGAGCCGGGGTTCGACAGGACGATGGCCACCTCGTCGCCGGAGGTCGTGCGCAGGACCGCCCTGTTCGTGTTCGGGTCCGCAGCGAGGGACAGGGCCTTGTTCAGGTCGTCGGTGCGTGTTTGTGCGGCTGTGACCTGGCTTGACAGCTGGTTCACGCGCACGCCCAGGTAGCCGCCGCCTGCCAGGACTGCCAGAGCTGCTGCCGCGGCCAGCAGTGCGCGGCCGGTGCGGCGGCGGTGCTGCGGGCGCAGGGGAGTGGGAGTCGCGTGGTGCGGGCTTGGCGCGGTCGGCTCCTCCTGCGGGGTGTGCTCGATCTGTTCCATCAGCCTCGCGCGCAGGCGGGGCGGTGGCTGCTCCTGGCGGACGGCGCCTCCGATGCCCGCGAGCACCTCCTGCGTCGACTGCACCGTGTACCGGCACGTGACGCAGGTCGGCAGGTGGTCGCGGACCGCCGCTTCCTCGTCTGGTTCCAGGGAGTGCATCGCCCAGCCGACGGCGAGCTCCTCCTGGGGGCACATGCCGCCGTTCACCGGTGGACTCCTGTCGTCTCGCCGGTCTCGCCGGCCCACAAGTTCCCCAACGTGCCTCTCAGACGTCTGATCGCCGCGAACGTGCGCGATTTCACAGTGCCCAGCGGTACGCCTGTCAGCTTCGCCACCTCGCACTGCGTGTAGCCGCCGAGATAAGCCAGTGCGATTACTTGTCTCTGCTCTTCCGGCAACGTTCCCAGGGCCGCTCTGACCTCGGCGC
>JASLAV010000687.1 GCA_030146905.1 Lentzea sp.
GATCCACGCGGAGATCTCACCGGTCAGCGACTTCCAGTCCATCCCGGGCACGTCGAGGATCGCCCCGCCGAAGACCACCCGTGACCCGGCCGCCAGCACCGAGGACACCAGCTCGGGGCCGTGGAAGTACATCTCGGCGGAGGTGGTGACGCCGTGCCGCAGCATCTCGACGGCGCCGAGCAGCATGCCGGTGCCGACGTCCTGAGCGGTCATCCGCGCCTCGTTCGGCCAGATCTGCTCCTGCAGCCACCGCAGCAGCGGCAGGTCGGCGCCCAGGCCGCGCAGCACCGTCATCGGGCTGTGCGCGTGGGTGTTGATCAGGCCGGGAAGCAGGATGCCGGTCAGCGAGCGGACCTCGCCGTCGAAGGCGGGGGCATCGGAGAGGGCACCCACGTAGGTGATCCGGCCGTCGACGACGTCCACGACCGCGTCGCGCAACACGGCGCAGGACGGGTCGCAGGGCAGGACCACCGGGGCGTGCAGACGCAGTGACATGGGAAGAATCCTGCCATTGTGATGCCGGTCACATGCATGTATACATCTGGACGCGATGGGCATCCTCGCTCTGTCGGGCGCGGGCCGACCCCCACGGTCCGCCCCGGCCTAAAACTTCTCCCCAACCAAGGGGCCCGTCACGCGTGCTGCGACGGGCCCTTTGTGCATCCATGAGCAACCACGGGTAGGACAGGGGCGTCTCAAGATCATGTCGAAGAAGCCGTGCACGTCCAGTGGACAGTTCCGCCGCGCACAGAAGCCCTCCACCCCCAAGCCGCCGACTCGGCGTTGAGTTGGCATGATCACCCTCCACGACCGGGCGTGATCATGCGGAGGCATCAGTGGCCGACATCGACCCTCAGAACGACGACCAGCAGAGCGATGTCGAGATGACGCAGGAGTTCGAAGTCATCCGCGACGACATGTGAGCCAGCGCCGCGCTAGCTGATCGGCAGGTCGGCGCGGACCGTCCATCCAGTCGGTTCGCGTCGGCCTGCGGAGAAGGTGCCGCCCAGCAGTTCCGCGCGCTCGCGCATGCCGACGAGTCCGTAGCCTCCAGATCCGCCCACGGGCACGCCGGACGCGACGCCGTCGTCGACCACGGTCAGGTGCAGCACACCGTCGCTCGAGGACAGTGAGAGGTCCACAGAGGACACCGCTGCCGCGTGCTTCTGGGTGTTCGTCAGCGATTCCTGCACCAACCGCAGCACCGACCGTGCCAGCTCCTGCGGGACGGCGTCCTGCAGGTCGAACGAGAGCTGCACCGGGAGCCCGGACTCCACTGCCAGCGACCGCACGTCGTCGACGAGCGACGAGGACGCGGCCGGTGTGGAGGACTCGCCGTCCCGCAACGTCCCGACCAGCCGCCGCATCGCGGTCAGCGCCTCGTGGCCGGACGCCTCGATGGTCGGCAGCACCTGCTCGGCGGCGGCGCGGTTGATCTGGCCGGCCTGTGCGTGCACGACGATCGCGGTCACGTAGTGCGCCACCACGTCGTGCAGTTCGCGGGCGAGCGCCAGTCGTTCGGAGTTTTGGGCCGCCGCAACGGAAGCGGCCAGCTGAGACGTGCGTTCGTTGTCACGGGCCCGGAAGTACAGACCGGTCCCCACCGCGATCACGAACATGAGGACCGCGCCGAACAGGTAGCTCCACGGGTCGGGTTCGTAGGTCCTGTAGTCCCGTGGCGCCACGATCGGATAGCTGATGACCTCCGCGGCCACCATCGCAGCGAGGACGATCGCGGTGCCCGACAGCGCGTACCAGCGCGGTGCCTCGCGCACGACGATCGCGATGGTCGCCATCGCCGCGCCCGTCACCGAGATCGACGCGCCGCTGATGAAGAAGTGCGGCTGCATGGACAGGTCGAAGAACCGCAGGTAGACGGCGGTGAAGACGATCGCCGCGGCGAGGGCCAAGGTCGCGTCGAAGGGACGCCGGGGCGCCAGCACGGCGATCGCGCAGATCACCGCGACGCCGGGGGCCTGCCACCAGGGGTTCGTGTAGTCGGCGGTGAACAGCTCCAGGCCCGAGATGAAGGCCAGTGAGAGCGCCAGCGGCCACTGGCGTTTGGCGAGCAACCGCCAGTTCAGTTCCTTGCTCTCCACCCGACACACGGTAAAGCCGCAAGGCTGATCTCGCGTCCGACCGGGGTCTACCACGGGGTCAGCCGTAAGGCTGACTGGGCGACCTGCGGAAATACCCTCACGGCGGATGCCGGATCACGCCGCGGTCACGGACTCTGGAGGAGCGAAACCGAGAAGACGGAGGACGCCATGTTGTCAGTTGTGTTCACTTGGGCCGCCGCGGTGGTCGGTCTGCTGGTACTCGCGCTCATGGCACTCTCGGGCGTGATGATCGACTCGAAGCACTAGGTCCCGGCCCAGCGTGTGATGGGGAAGTCAGACGCTGGTCAGGGAATGGTGCTGGCGGAGGAGTTCCGCCAGCCTGCTCGTCGGTTGAGGACGGGTCTCGTCCAACGCGGCCGTGAAGCGCGCCGGAGAACCGTTCCGTGCGCGCGCCGCGGCTGCGGTGTCGAGCCGGAACGCGGGCCGCGCGGCCGAAGGCCGTTGGCGGGAACGCAGCCAGGCGAGGCGGTGCAACGCTTCCGCGTGGTGGTCGGTGATGGTGACGGCCGCCTTGTCGAACGAGTGCAGCACTGCAGCGTTCAGGTGAACGGTCGCGAAGTCCCGCCACAGCGTGCGTTCGGACGAAGTGTCCAAACCCAACGCATCGGCGACCTC
>JASLAV010001213.1 GCA_030146905.1 Lentzea sp.
CCTGCCATCGGCCACGCCGAGGTCCGCATCGGCGACTCGGTGGTGATGCTGTTCGACGTGCCGGACTGGCCGCCCACCCCGGCGTTCCTGCGCCTCTACGTCGAAGACGACGCCGCGACGCTCGAGAAGGCCAAGCGGAACGGCGCCACCGTCGTCACGGAGCCGACCGAGCTGTTCTGGGGCGACAGGGTCAGCCGGTTCGCCGACCCGTTCGGCAACCTGTGGTGGATCCACCAGCGGGTCGCGGAGCCGACCGCGGAGGAGCTGGACGCCAGGATGCAGGACCCGGTGTTCGTGCGGGCCATGAGCTACGTGCAGAGCTCGGACTTCACTCCGCGGAGGTGACGCGCTCGCGTTCGTCCGCGGTCAGCGTGGGCTCCGGTGACACCGTGCTCTTGGGCCCGCGCATCGTCGCCCACACCATGCGAGGGCTCAGCAGCTTCGCCATCGGCGCGGACAACGTGAACGCGTCCAGGAACGCCCGTGTCACAGGGGCTTCGGTCGTCGCCGTCCGCACCAGGCGGTCCACGTAGCGCTGCAACACCCGTCCCGCCAGCGACAGCGGTTTCCCGACCGCGTCCGGGTAGAGGATGTCCTGGTTGGTCGCCATCGCCCACGCGCCGTCGACCACCTTGCCGATGCCGCGCTGAATTTGGTGAGCACCGTGCCCAGCGGCCAGACCCGCGTCCAGCACCTGCGCGCTCTGCGCCGCGATCGACATCCCGTGCCCGTAGACGGGGTTGTAGGTCGCCACCGAGTCGCCGAGCGCCACGAGCCCGGCGGGCCACGGCTTCAGGCGTTCGAAGAAGTTCCGCCGGTTCGCCGTGCTGTGCGACCCGTACACCGGGGACAGCGCCTCCGCCGACTCGATCAGCTCGCCCACCACGGGGTTGCGCACCGACCGCGCGAACGACACGAACTCCGACTCGTCGGTCGACGGCTCACCGCCGCGCGTGCCGGACAACGTGACCAGCCACTGCCCGTCCTCGATGGGCAGCAACGTCGCCGTGCACCCCGGATGCGGATCGCGCGGGTTCGCCTGCACGTTGACGATCGGGAAACCGGCGGCGGCAGACGAGGGAGCGCGGAAAATCCTTGTGGCGTAAGCGAGTCCGGAGTCGACGGACTCGGAGTGCACGGCGGGCAGCCCGAGGTCGGCCAGCCACGACGGCAGCCGCGAGCCACGCCCGGTCGCGTCCACGACCAGGTTCGCCTCCAGCGAGATCCGCTCGCGCGAGATCCGGTCCTCCACGACCACACCGGACACCGCGTGCCGGTCGCCGAGCAACGACACCGGTTCGGTGCCGGTCAGGACGGAGATCTTGTTGTCCCGCAACGCCTGCCCGCGCACGACCCAGTCGAGCAGCCCGCGGCTGCACGAGACGATGAACTGCATCTCGGGGAACCGCGGCACCCATCCCTGTGCGCTCAACGACACCAGGTCGTTCGGCACGCCGATCCGGTGCGCGCCGGCGGCGACGAGCGCGTCCAGCGTGCCGGGCAGGAGCGACTCGATCGCCCGCGCGCCGCCGGACATCAGCAGGTGCGCGTGCCGGGCCTGCGGCACACCGGAACGCGGCGAGGGCCCCTCCGGCAGCTTGTCGCGCTCCACCACGGTGACCTCGTCGACGTGCCGGACGAGGACGGACGCCGCGAGCACGCCCGCGAGCCCTCCGCCGAGCACAACGGCGTGTGTGGGTGCCATCTAGTCAAGTCCCCCTGCTGCTTCCACTCGCGCCGCGTCGGCGACGGCGGCGTCGACGATCGGCGAGTGCTGGTAGGCGCGCGAGATGCGCACCCACCTGTCGTGCTCGGCGTTGAGGTCGGTGCCGTCGACGATCTCCGCGGCGGGACGGCGCTTCGCGGGCTTCGAACGCCCGGAGGACCCCGCCGCCCGCAGCTGGGCGGCCTCCACGACGGCGGCCAGCTCGTCCTTGGGCAGTGCCGCTTCGCGTGCCAGCGAGGTCGCGGCCTCGCCGACGGTGAGGTCGAAGTACGGCGTGAGCGCCCAGCGCCAGTCGTTGAGCTCGATGATCTGCCGGCGGACGCGGTGGTGCGGGTTGAAGAACTTCCCCGGCGCCACCAGGACGATCGCGGGGTTCACGTGCACGAGCGCGCGGTGCAGCGGCCGCAGCGCGAAGTAGGTCCGCCAGCGCCGCAGCCACAGCGAGGGCGACGGGCGGCGCGGCCCGAAGGCCGGCAGCGCCATCGCGATCACCAGCGGGATCATGCCCAGCGACGCCATCAGCGGCGCGGCGGTGCTCAGCACGTCGAAGTCGTGCTCACCGGTCCAGTTCAGCAGCAGCACGACCAGCTTGATGACCGCGAACGCCACCGGGAACAGCCCCGTGGCGCAGTACCAGAGCAGTCCGCGCGCGAGCCACGGCCGCGCGGAGATCGCCTCGTCCCGCGCACCCTGCCAGCAGTGGTAGGCCTGACCGCCGCAGCCGACCGCGGTGGCGACGAGGTAGACGAACAGGAAGACCGCGATCGTCGGCTGCGTGGCGTAGTGCGTGTCGAAGTCGACCTGGCGTTCTTCCCCGACGTCGGACCGGAAGAACAGCAGGACCATCGCCGCGACGACCGCGGTGTAGCCGATGAGGATCACCCGGACCCGTCGCGACGCCTGCGCCGCCGGGTAGCGCCAGTAGAGCACCAGCGCGAACGCCGCTCCGGCGAAGCAGACCACCAGGCTGTAGACGAGCAGGGCCGCGAAGTTCGGCACGCCGCTCGCCCGGTTGATCCACGTGATGTTCGCGGGCGCGGCGAAGACCACGGCGAACGCGCCGAAGGACACCGTGGAGATCAGCGCCACCACACGGGGGTTGCCCCAGCTCGACCGCAGGGCGCGGATCTTGTACGAGAGGAGGAGCAGACCGACGGCGCCGCACGACAGGTAGATCAGGTCAAAGATCGTCACGACGCACCCAGCGGGACCTTCCCTCGAGCGACTCGGCCACCCGCCGGACGTGCGCGGGCTCCTCGGTCGTGGCCGTGTCCGACCACACCCTGTGCTCGGTCAGGCGCTCCAGCAGGTGGTCTGCGAGGTTCTCGGCCTCGCGCTCCTCGTCCTCGGTCAGCGTCGTCCGCCCGGCGATGATCTTCGCCATCCTCGGCAGCAGGTGCGGCGCGAGCTTCTGGATGCCCTCGCTGCGGCCCAGCGCGACCGGCTGGTGCTGGAGCAGCACGTGCGCGAACTCGTGCAGCAGCACGTGCAGGCGGTGGTACCAGGACGGCGAGTCCGCGCAGATGACGAGGTACGTGCCGTTCTCCAGCAACGCGGTCGCGCCGCTGAGGCAGATCGCGCCGCTGATGGCGGCGAAGCGGACGTCGACGGGACGTCCCAGGCGTTCGCTCATCAGCTCGCAGACCCGGCGGCTCGCGTCCCGGTGCGTGGCGTCGGGCGGCAGGTCGAGGTCGCCGGCGACCTCGTCGACCAGCTTGCGCAGTTTCCTGCGGTTCACCCGTCGCCTCCTCTCGATGTCGTCAGCAGCGGTCCAGACAGAGATCTTCACGCCGGCGTCGTCATCAAGTGTGGTCCGGAGGTGTGCGGCGGCTGTTCAGCGGGAACGACCAGCCCTCACCGACCTCGAGCGCCTGTCTGAACCCTTCTACCGCAGCAGCCCTGGCCTGTGGGGACAGTTCGCCCGTACGTTCGGCCAGACGGGTGACGAACTCGACGACGCCGAGCTCGCGCAGCGCCAGGAAGTCCGTGAGCTCCGAGTCGACCCGTGCCGCGAGGTCGTCGTCGAAGAAGTACGCGGGGTCGGCGCCGAAGTGGTCGGCCAGGCCGAGTATGTGCTTGAGGCGCGGGTTGTCGCTCGCCGAGCTGAGCAGCTCGCGGATGTAGCTGGCGGAGATGCTGCCGAACTGGCCGGACGAGCTGATCGACGCCGCGACCTCCTCCGGCGACCACGGTCCGCGGTCCGGCGGGTGCACCGCCTCGAAGAGCGTCGCCAGCGCGCCGGCCCTCCAGCCGGGACGTTCCCCGCGCCGCAGCTCACCGCGACCGCCCAGGAACACCGCGGGGTGCACGCCGAGCGCGCCCGCGAGGTCGACGATGGCCTGGCAGGTCGGGTTGTCCTTCACCCCGAGCCGCAGCTGTGAGATGTAGCCGTGCCCGATGTCCCCGCCCCGCGCCTTGACCGCCGCGGAGAGCGCTACGTTGGTGACCTTGCCCCTGCCGTCGGGCGGGTTGTTGCACAGCTCGTTGAGGACCTCGGCGAACGGCCTCACGACACACCTCCGCTGGAGCGTCTCCTGGCCAGCGATCATTCCACTGCTGTGGAACCAAGAGAGCATATGACATCACAGAGGTTGAATCCATCTGTGTGTAGCCCTATGATCACACTCCGCCGCTTGCACTGATGTGTCGCGTTTGATCCGAACGACGTCACTTCAGTTGAAAGAGGCAGATCGAGCCGGTCCGAAGCGAAGTCTGGGGGGACTCATGGCGACGGCGCGGGCAGGGCTGCCGACGGAGAACGGTGCTCTGCGCCTGCACGACGAGAGCGCTCCCTCGCGCTGCAGCTCGTGCGCGCAGCCCGTCGGTGCCTGGGCCACGGACCGTCTGACAGGCCTCCTCGGCCGCTGGGGCTGGGACGACCAGGCGCCCGCCGCCTACCACCGCGCACAGCGCCGGTGGGAACAAGTCGCGCTGCTCATGGTCGACCTCGACCGCTTCAAGAAGATCAACGACGAGTACGGCCACCCCGCAGGCGACGTGGTGCTGAGCGACGTGGCCGACGTGCTGGCCGCCTGCACGCGCCCGACGGACCTCGTGTGCCGGTACGGCGGCGACGAGTTCCTCGTGCTGCTGCCGCGCACCGCGGGCGACGACGCGGCCGTTCTCGCGGAACGGATCCTGCGCGGCATCAAGGCGTTGCGGACCGAGGTGACCACGAACGACGGCCACCACCTGACCCTGCACGGCCAGACCGCGTCCATCGGCGTCGCGTCCCACGTGCCCGGCGCCGACGACACGCTCATCGACCTCATCCGCGACACCGACGCGGCACTGCAACGGGCCAAGCGCAACGGCCGCGCCCGAGTCCAGCTGCACGACCCGAGCGCGTTCACGGCGGAGCGGAAGCCCGACGCCGCGGCCCTGCACCACCTGCTCGCGCTGCAGGACCTGATGAGCAGCGACCAGCTGCCCCAGGTCATGGTTGCGCTCTCCGACGGCCCCGAGCCGATGGAGGACCTGGTCACCGCCCTCGGCCCGAGGGTGATCCTGACCCTGGAACGCCTGCAGGACAACGGTTTCGTGATCCGCCGCGCCGCTCGCTACGAACTCACCGCCGCCGCGCGCGAATGGATCACCGACGTGC
>JASLAV010001231.1 GCA_030146905.1 Lentzea sp.
ACACCCTCGACCCCCTCAACCTCTTCAACCCAGGCAAGGCGTAAGGAGCTCGCGCATGCTCGTTCCGGTAGACGGCGGCGATCTGGCCGTGGAAGTCCTCGAAGGCGGCACGGCACCCGTGCTGGCCATCCACGGCGTCAGCGGCAGCCGCAAGCTGTGGAACCGGGTCGCGGCCCACGACATCACGCTGGTCACCCCCGACCTGCGCGGCCGCGGCGACAGCTGCCTTCTTCCGGGCGCGACGATCAAGCAGCACGCCGACGACATGCTGCGCGTGCTGGACGCGTTGAAGCTCGACGCGGTGACCGTCACCGGCATGTCCATGGGCGGCTACGTGGCCGTGGACCTGGCAGTGCGCCACCCGGACCGAGTGCGCGCGCTCGTGCTGGTGGACGGCGGCTTTCCGATGTCCGCACACGCCCAACTGACCGAAGAAACGCTCACAGCAGCGCTAGCCCCACAACTGGCAGCCCGCGAACGCACCTGGACCGTCGACGAGTACCTGGCCGTGCAGGCGATGGTGAACCCTCTGGTCGACGCCACCGATCCGTTGATCCGCGAGTACTTCGCCCACGACCTGACCCCGGACGGCCACCTGAGGCTACTCGCCGACACCCTGGTGGCCGACACCCGCGACGTCGTCTTCGGCACGTCGCGCTGGCAGGAGCTGACCGTGCCGACGTGGTTCGTGCACGCCGAGTGGAGCACCGGCCCGGACAGCCCGCCCGCGTACACCACCGAGCAGGCCGCGCAGTTCCGCGCCGCACTCCCCGTGCTGCGCGAGCCGGTGCTGATCAAGGGGGTCGACCACGGCGGCACCGTGATGACCTCGGCCGGCGCGGCCGCGACCGCCGGGGTGCTGGCGGAAGCGCTGAAGTGACTTCACACGTTCGAGTGGTGTCGATCCCCGGACTCAGCCGAGCCTGAGCCCTGCGCCACACCTCTTGGCCTGAAGCGCGCCACCGAGATAGTGTGTACACCAATGATTAGTACACCAAGCATTCCCCAGAACCCGCTGGAGCTGGAGCGGCAGGTCTGCTTCGCCCTGGCCGTGGCGAGCAGAACGGTGATAGCCGTCTACCGCCCGATCCTGGAGCCGCTGAACCTCACCCATCCCCAGTACCTGGTGATGCTGGCCCTCTGGGAACGGTCCCCGCGCACGGTCAAGGACCTGAGCACGGTCCTGCAACTGGACCCCGGCACCCTGAGCCCGCTGCTCAAGCGACTGGAGGCGATCGGCTACGTCGAGCGCCAGCGGGACAAGACGGACGAGCGCGCACTGGCGCTGACCCTGACCGAGAAGGGCCAGGAGCTCAGGCAGGAAGCGTTGAAGATCCCCTTCAAGGTCGTGGAGCAGCTGGACATGACGTTCGAAGAGCTGGCGCAGCTGAACCAGGTGCTGCACAAGGTGATCGCGAAGGCGACGCGGTGAACCCCGCGCTGAAGGTCTGGTACTACGCGGGGGGCAGGGTCCCGCAGAAGTACAGGGAGTTCGTCTACGCCGACGTGACCGGGCCGAAGTGGTTGCTGCGGTTCACGGTTCGCAGCCTCGTGCAGGTCACGCCGCTGACGACGGCCATCACGCTGGCGCTCGTGTTCGGGCTCGGATCGCCCTGGCCACTGGCGATCGCGTGCGGCGGACTCGGTTTCGTTGTGGGGCTGTACTTCGCGCTGTCCTACGCACCCGAAAGTGTGGACTACCGCCTCACGAAGTACGGGTATCCAAGAGGAACGGCGACGGAAGGCCGTCGCGAACGCAATGCCTCGCGGGACCGTGACAAGCAGGCGAAGTACGACGCGGTTTGGCGGCGATCCGAAGGGTAGGTGTCACCATGGCCTTGTTGAGCGATCGTTTCCAGTTCACGAGGCCACAGGCGATCACCCTGACGGCAGGCGCGTTGCAGCTCGCGTCCGCCTGGTTCGACGTCTTCGGACTGGACCCCAGTCACCACGTCGTCCAGATCAGCGTGGGGGTGTTCGGCATCCTCATGGCGTGGCGGCTCCGGCACGCGCGCGTGTACGGCCTGCTGTTGTTGCTGGTGTTCGGGACCGTGGCCCTCACGCTCGACGACCTGACGTCGGAGAGCTTCCTCGAGGTGCGCACGGCGTTCATCGGCCTCGTCATCACGCTGGCCAGGCCGGAGAAGGCAGATCAGAAATAGACGCGCCGGCGACCGAGAGCAGGGGGGTCAGCGTCGCGTAGCCGGACTCCAGCAGTGCTGCGTCCGTGCCGGGGGCGGGTTTGTCCTCCGAGTACACGTGGACCAGTTCGACCTCGTTCTCGCCCACGTCGTCCACGCGGCTTTGCACGGTGCCGAACCTCGCCAGCTCCGCCCAGCGCAGTCCTCGCACGTCAACGATGTTCGGCACGTTCAGCGAGAGCACCGTCGCGGCGGGCATGTCCAGCAGCATCGGCAGCACCGCGCGCACGGCCTCGCCCGCCTTGTCCCACAACGGTTCCGGCTCGTCCAGGCCCACGTCGAGCGAGACCGCCATCGACATGACGTCGTTCAGGTGGGCGGTCAGCGCCGCGCCCACGGTGCCGGAGTGCAGGATCGCCCGGCCCACGTTCGCGCCCAGGTTCACGCCCGACAGCACCAGGTCCGGCTTGCCGCCGAAGCCTCCCCTGCACGCGATCAGCGAGATCAGGCCCGGATGTGCCGCCACCGCGAAGGCCTCGGCGTCCAGGCCGGGCAACGAGCGGCGTTCGCTGATCACCTTGCCGGCCTCGCCGACCGCCGCCACCGACGCGCTCGTGCCGCTGGCCTGCACAGAGGGCGCCGCGACGACCACGTCCAAGCCTTGGTCCACGGCTGCCTTGGCCAGGGTCAGCAGGCCGGGAGAGTCGATTCCGTCGTCGTTCGTGATCAGCGCCCGCATCCGCTCATTCCTCTATCGGCTCCAGTTCCACGCGCTTGCTCAGCTCGCGCACGGCTTCTCCTCCACCGCTGCCGAGGCCGTGCCGCGTCACGTTCACCGCGCCTGCGGCCGCACCGAGCTTCACCGCGTCCTCCAACGACATACCCAGCGCGAGGCCCGCTGAAATCCCCGCGGTCATGGAGTCTCCGGCGCCGCGCGTGTCGACGGGCTCCAGCTTCGGCATCCGCACCAGGTAGAGCTGGCCTTCCAGCAGTGCCAACGCCGGTTCGTCCGCGCGTGAGACGACCACGCCGTGCACGCACGACTCCGCGATCTCCCGGGCCTTCTGGATGAGCTTGGGCAGTTCCTCCTCGCCCAGTTCCTCGTGCGAGACCTTCACGACGTGCGGGCCGCCGCGCACCGCCTCTGCGAGCCGGTCGCCTGCCAGGTCCACGATCACGCGGCAGTCGTTGTTCGTCAGGTCGGAGGTGAGGCGGAAATACGTGTCGTGGGGCAGCACCCGGTCGTCGGACGGGCCACTGAGCACGGCCGTTCCCGCTCGGATGCCTTCCAGCAACGCCGATTCGTACACGTCGTCGAGCTCGTGCCGGGACAGCGCGTCCGGCAGCATCTCGACCATCTCGGAACGGCTGCCGTCGCGGCGGTCGTGCACGTAGGCACCGTTGCGCGCGGCGACGTCACGTGATCGCACGTCGACGTTTTCGCCTTCTAAAAGCGTTTTCAGCACACGGCCGGTCTCGCCGCCGAACGTCGCGCAGACCACTGCTTCGACGCCCAAGGCGGCGATCATCCTGGACTGCCAGAAACCCTGGCCGCCGGCGTGCAGGTGCACATCGGGTTCACCGTCCAGGTCCTCGACGGTGACGGTCAGTTGGGGGGACGGGGCAAATACGGCAACTCGGGCATCCACGACACCCTGTTACCCAAACGGGGCGGGCGATAAGCGCCCGCCCCGTTTCGATCACGCTCCGGAGCCTCCCGTGGGGTCATCTCCGTCCTGCGGTGGAGGAGCGCCGCCGGGCCCCATCTTCTCGTCGGCGCGCCACTCACCCGGTTCCGTCATGTCGCGGTACTCGTCGACCTCCTGGGGCGTGGGGTCGACACCTGCTTCTTCCGCGAACTCCTCGGCCACTTCTGGATCTGTCATGCCGGGCGAGTACCCAGGAGAGCTCAGCAAACGCCTTCGTCGCGCCAGACGCCCCACTGACCGGTGGTGCCGGGCTCCTCGCCCCGCGTCCACCACTTCGCGGTCCACCTGTGGCCGTTGTGCGAGACCTCGTCGCCACCGTTGTAGACCTTCGACCGCTCCCACGCGGGCTGTGCGCACGGACCGGGCGCCGGGTCGCCGGTGTCCCACGGAACCTGCGGCGACTTGTAGAAGTTGATGCCCATGGTCGTCCAGCGCGGGGCCTGGTTGCCCAGGCGCACCTTGAACTGGTCCCAGTCGTGCGTCGACCAGGGCGACCAGCCGAGCTCCGCGTGGCCCGCGAGCCTCGGGAACGCCATGAACTCGATGTCACGCGAGGTCACCAGCGTTTCCGTCCACAGTGGAGCCTCGACACCGTGGACAGCGGACTCCGGGACACCGCTCAGGTGCGTGCCCGGGTTCCAGTTGTAGGCGTCCTGGACCTCGATGTACCCGGCCCACGACAGGCCCAGCGGCGTGCTGGCGTTGTACTTCTGGTCGATGTACGCCTTGTTCGCGGGCGACATGATGACCTTGTGGCCGCGCGCGGCCGCTGCCTGCACGGTCGCGTTGGTCGTCGAGGTGCCCCAGTACTGCGGGATGGTGCCGGCGTCGGTCGTGGTCTTCACGAACTCGTGCCAGCCGAGCGCGGTCTTGCCGTACTTCTTCACGATCGGCAGCGTGCGATCCATGAACGCCTGGTAGTCGGCGTCGGACGTCGAGTGCGCCTCGTCACCGCCGATGTGGAAGTACGGGCCGGGCGTGAGCGCCGCGATCTCGCGGATCACGTCGTCGACGAACTGGTAGGTGATCTCCTTGTTCACGCACAGCGAGGAGTAGCCGACCTCGATGTCCGTGCGCAGCGGCGGTGCCTGGCCGTCGCAGTTGAGCTCCGCGTACGAGGCGAGCGCGGCGTTGGTGTGGCCCGGCAGGTCGACCTCGGGGATCACCGTGATCTTGCGCGCCGCCGCGTACTGCACGATCTCGCTGTACTGCGCCTTCGTGTAGTAACCGCCGGGACCGCCGCCGACCTGCGTGCTGCCGCCGTACGTGGCGAGCCTCGGCCAGCTGTCGATCGCGATCCGCCAGCCCTGGTCGTCGGTCAGGTGCAGGTGGAAGTAGTTGATCTTGTAGAGCGCCAGCTGGTCGATGTAGCGCTTGACCGCGGCGACCGGGTGGAAGTGGCGGGCCACGTCGAGCATCGACGCGCGGTAGGAGAACCGCGGGTAGTCGACGATCGACACCCCCGGCACCGTCCACGGACCGGGCTGCGCGGTCGTGCTCTCGACCGCCGCCGGCAGCAGCTGCCGCAACGTCTGCACGCCCGCGAACAGGCCTTCCGGGGTGTTGGCGCGCAGCACGACGGCGTTCGCCGCGACGTCGAGCTGGTAACCCTGCCGGCCGACGGTGCCCGGCGCGCCGGAGAGCAGCAACGAGACGCCGTCAGACGGGGTGCCGGTCGCGTCCGACACCGGTAGCGGGTAGCCGGTGGAAGGCCGCAGGACGCCCGCGAGGAAGGTGCCGACGTCCTTCGCGGCGGGGGCCGCGTAGATCTTCGTGGCTGCCGTCAGCGTGTGCGTGACGCCTGCTCTGGCCTGCACCGACACCGGAACGGGAACCAGGCTCTGCAGTGGTTCCGCGGCTTGTGACTGCGCGCTCACGGACAACGCCGCCGTAACGGCGACGACCGCGGCGAGAACACGAGTTCTCACGGCTCCTCCTCACGAGTCGGGGGCGGCGGCCCTGCGCCCAGCCTGGTCAAACATCCCTTTTGCCGTCAATGGTCTGGGCCAATTTCGACGCAGATCCTCCTTCCGGGGCCGGGAGGAACGCGGCCTTCCGCGCGGCGCGGCGCAGCGTCCGGAGCAGCACCGACCCCGTCACCGCGACGAGCAGCGCGGTGGTCACGGCCCTGCCCAGGTCCCAGCCGAGCGACGTCGCGAGGGTGAACGCTGCCAGCTTCACGAGGTTCGCGCCCGCCGAGGCGTCCGGGTCGAAGCTCACCGACGTGCCCTCACCGACCGCGAACGGCCAGAACGACAGGTTCAGCAGGAACCCGTAGACCAGCGAGCTGACGACGCCGTAGGCCGCGAGGAGCGCGATCTCGGCCTTGCCGCGCCACTGCGGGAGCAGACCGGCACCGAGGGCGACCCAGGCCGCGCCGAGCATCTGGTACGGCAGCCACGGGCCGACGCCGCCGGTGAGCAGGGCGGAGGCGAACAACGTCGTGTTGCCCAGCACGAACCCGAAGCCGGGCCCGAACACCCTGCCGCCCAGCACCACCAGGAAGAAGATCGTCTCGATGCCCGCCGTGCCCGCGCCGAGCGGCCGGATCGCGGCACCGAGCGCGGACAGCACGCCGAGCATCGCGATCGCCTTGGAGTCCATGCCGTTGTCGCTCAGCTCCGCCAGCACGACGGCCAGCACCAGCGGCAACAGCAGCGCGAACGTCCACGGCGCGTCGCCGCCGTGCGCGATGTCGCTGGACGGCGCCACGAACAGCGGCCACGTGAACGCCGCCAGCCCGATCACCCCGGACACCGCCAGGGCGACCGCGGACCTGCGCCGGATCGCGATCACAGGGCAGCCTCGACGTCGGCGACCGTGAGCCACGGGCCGAGGATCTTGCCGACCTGGGGCGCGAAGATCGGCGACGACGTGACGACCTCGCGCGCCGGGCCGTCCGCGACGACCTCGCCCTCCGCCATCACGACCACGCGGGTGGCGTACTCGGCGACGAACTCCACGTCGTGCGTGGCGAGCACGACCGCGGTGCCGAGGTCTGTCAGCACCGCGGCGAGCGCTTCCTTCGCAGGGTAGTCGAGGCCGCGCGTCGGTTCGTCGAGCAGCAGCACGTCCGGGGCACCGGTCAGCATCACGGCGAGCACGAGCGCGAGCCGCTGGCCTTCGGACAGATCACGCGGGTGCGCGTCCTGGGGAACGGAGGCCAGACCGTCCAGCAGCTTCCCGCACGTTCCGGCCGGCTGCCCGCTCTCCTGGTCGGCCTGCGCGCACTCCTGCGCGACGGTCTCCAGGTAGAGCAGGTCGGACGGCTGCTGCGGGACCAGCGCCACCCTCCGGCGCCGGTCGGCGGGCTTCAGCGTCCTCGGGTCGGCGCCGCCGACGGTGACGGTGCCGGACGTGCGCCTGCCGCTGCCCTGCACCGCCCACAGCAGCGACGACTTGCCGGAGCCGTTGCGCCCCATCACCGCGACCCGTTCGCCGGCGCCGACGGTGAGCGAGACTCCCCGCACAGCCTGGACATCGCCGTACCGCACCACGACGTCGCGCGCCTCCAGCACCGGCGTGCCGGGTGACGGGGCTTCGGCCACGGGTTCGGTGAGCCGCGAACGCAGAGGTGCCGCGACCCGGCGTGCGTCGCGGACCGAGACCGGCACCGGTGACCAGCCCGCGACCCGCGCCAGCCGCACGACGGGTGGCGCGACCGGTGCGTCGGCGAGCACCTCACCGACGTCGCCGATCGTGCCTTCCGGCAGCAGGAGCGCGCGATCGGCGTACTGCGCGACCCGTTCCAGGCGGTGCTCGGCGATCACGACGGTCATGCCCAGGTCGTGCACGAGTCGTTGCACGGCAGCGAGGACGTCCTCGGCGGCGCCGGGGTCGAGTGCCGAGGTGGGTTCGTCGAGGACGAGGACCTTCGGGTGCGCCGTGAGGGCCGCGCCGATCGCGACGCGTTGCTGCTGACCGCCGGACAGTGTCGCGAGTGGACGGTCGCGGAGCGGGGCGAGTCCGAGCAGGTCGAGGGTTTCCTCGACGCGTTTGCGCATCACGTCGTTCGGGAGGCCCAGTGACTCCATCGAGTAGGCGAGCTCGTCCTCGACGTTGTCCGCGACGAAACCCGCGACCGGGTCCTGCCCGACGAACCCCACCACGTCGGCCAGCTCCCGCGGCGGGAACCGGGAGGTGTCGCGGCCGTCGACCAGCACGCGTCCGGCGAGGGTGCCGCCGCTGAAGTGCGGGACCAGGCCGTTGACCGCGCGCAGGAACGTCGACTTGCCGGAGCCGGTGCGGCCGACGACCAGGCACAGTTCGCCTTCGGGGATCTCCGTGGAGATGCCGTGGAGAACCGGCTTCTCGGCGTAGGTGATCGTGACGTCCTCGAACCTGATCATGCTTCCCTCACGATCGCCAGCGGCAGCAACGCCACCAGCACTCCCAGAGCGGGCACCAGCGGCAGCTCCGGCGCGGCCAGCGGCACCGTCGACGGCGACAGCGCCGGGGCTGCCGAGAACACCAGCACGACCGCCCCCGTCAGTCCGCTCAACGCCACCCCGACCGCCCGAGGGGTCCACCTGTCCGGCCGATAACGCGTGCGCGGCACCCGGCGTGCTCCCACCCGCAGGCCGGCGATCGCCAGCACACCACCGACCGCGAGCAGCGGCCAGCCGGAGTAGGCATCGGCGAGCAACCCGTACGTGCCGATGCAGAACCCGAACAGCCCCGCCAGCACCAGCGTCCCGGTGAGCGCCCGGTCCTTGCGGGAGATCCCCGCCGTGCGGCCGTAGCCGCGCGAGTCCATCGACGCGGCCAGCACCAGGGACCGGTCCAGGGCGTCTTCCAGCACCGGCACCAGCATCGTGCGGATCGCCCGCACCCCGCGGGCCGTGTCACCGCGCAGCTGCCGCGCTCGCCGGACCGAACGAGCGGACGCGACCAGCTGCGGTGCGACGGTCAGCGCGACCACCACGGCCACGCTCACCTCGTACAACGCGGCCGGGAGCGAGCGGAGCAGGCGTCTCGGGTTCGCGAGGGCGTTGGCGGCGCCGACGCAGCTGAGGATCGTCGCGAGGAGCAGGCCCTGGTACAGCGCGAAGACCAGCCCTTCCGCGCTGACGGGACCGCCGACGCGGATGCCCTGCGCCCAGTCCGGCAGCGGGACCCTCGGCAACGTGAAGAGGATCGTCGGACCCGCGACGCCGCCGAGGAACACGTGCAGGACGACGCGCAGGCCGATGACCAGCAGGCCGAACTTGAGGAACACGCCGTAGGTGCCCGCCCACGGCGTGTTCGCCCGGCAGGTCACGACGACCACGCCCGCCACGGCGAGGACCAGGCCCAGCACCAGCGGGTTCGTCGTGCGGCTGGCGGCGGTGGCCAGGCCGAGGGCCCAGAGCCACCACGCGCCGGAGTGGAGCCTCACGCGTCCTCGGTGCCGCGGCGGCGACGTGCCACCACCAGCCCCGCCACGACCAGCGCCGCGATCACCAGTGCGCCGAGCGCGGTCCACAGCCAGTTGGTGTCCGCCTCCTCCCGCGCCACCGGGGTGCTGCGGTCGGGCACGACCGGCGTCTCGCTCACGGATGACGTGGACGACGAAGCAGGCGACTCCGACACCGGTGCCGCTGAAGAAGAAGGCAGCGGCGCCGTGGTCGTCGTCGTGGCCGATGTCGTTGTCACGGCGGGAGGTTGCCGGACGACCGGGGGCTGACCGGCCGGTGGTGGAGGCGGCGGCTGAGGTGCGGGCGGAGGCGCCGGAGCCGCGGGTGGCGCGATGCCGGGTTGCTCTCCCGCGCCGAACGCCCAGCCCTCCACGGTTCCGCGTGACGGCACGTAGGTCGCGGCACCCTGGTTGCTGTACGACCACGCCCCACCGGCCGGCGCGTGCCAGTACGACCAGTACGCCGTGGTGGGTGAGGCGTTGACGCACCTGTCCGCGTCCGCACCGGGTTTTCCGTTGATGCGGCAGACGAACCCGGGCTGCCGTGACGCGTAGGTGAAGCCGAAACCGGCGGCCGTCAGCGCGGCCGATCCCGAAGCCGGACTGCCAGGCGCGCAACCCTGCTGCACGCCTCCCCCGAGGCCGCGGAAGTCGACGACGACGGTCACGCCGTCACATCCCGCGGCCCGCGCCGGCACCGGTGCGAACGCGATCAGCAGTGCCAGCGCGAAGAGGAGCCTTGTCACGGAGTGGCGCCCGGAGCGGTGCCCGCGCCGAACGCCCAGCCGTCGACGGTGCCCGGTGCCGGGTCGTGGCTGCCGGCGCCGGAGGTGCCGTAGCTCCAGGTGCCGCCGGGCGTGGCGTGCCAGTACGACCAGTACGCGCTGGTGGGCGCGCCGTTGCACGGGTTCGGCAGCGCGTTGATCCTGCACACGAACCCCGGCTGACGCGGCACGAAGGCGTAGGTGAAGCCCGCGCCGGTCAGCGCGGTCAGCCCGGTGGCCGGATCACCCGTGGCGCAGCCGGTCTGGACACCGCCGCCGAGCGAGCCGAAGTCCACGACGACCCGCACGCCCGCACAGGGAACGGCCGAGGCGGGAGACGGGACGGCGAACGTGCTCGCCACCAGGGCGAGGACAGCGAGAACGCGACGCATCAGGCACCGACCTTCCGACGACGGGAGACGACGAGCAGAACGGCGCCGGCGAGCACCGCGAACGATCCGAACACCGTCAGCGGCACGGCCTGGTCGGGACCGGTGGCGGCGAGCGGCGGATCGGCGGGGGTCTCGGGACCCGCCGGAGCGGGACCGGCGGGAGGAGCGGGCTCGACGGAGGTCGTGGGCGGCGCGGTGGTGCAGTCGATCGCGGGCACCCCGGCCGTCGCGGACGAGGCGGACACCTCGGCGAGGCTCTTCCTGGCCAGACCGAGCATGCCCTGCACGGTCGAGCGCACGGCCGTGCCGGCGTCGAAACCCTTGCCGTCGAACGCGATCGCGCCGCGCTGGGCCGCAGGTGCGGTGCACCCGATCTGCAGCGATCGCAGGAACGCGACGGCCTTGTCGGCGGCGGCCGTGCGGCCACCGGCGACGAGGGCACCGACCGCGAGACCCGTGGTGTTGGCGTTCGTCGGCGGTGTCATGGCCTCGAACCCGCCGTCCGCCCGCTGCCGTGCCACGAGCCAGTCGAGCGCCTTGGCGGACGCGGTCTTCTCCCCCGCCGCCAGCAAGGCCTGCAGCACCTGGGCGGTTCCGTCCACATCGGACTTGCAGACCTGCTCGCCGAACACGATCGGGAACCCGCC
>JASLAV010001273.1 GCA_030146905.1 Lentzea sp.
GTCCCGCCTGCCGAACTCGATCATCGCGATCGCCGGCACGCTGACCGGCCGCCAGGTGGGCGGCCCGATGACGGACCTGCTGCTGGGCCTGGTCAGGCGAGGCACGACCACCGACATGCCCGGCTACGAGACCTACGCCCCCGACGGCCGCGCGATCTGGTCGTCGACGACGTTCGTGCGCGACGCCGCCGGTGTCGCCGTGGGCTGCCTGTGCGTCAACAAGCTGGCCGCGCACGAGGCCTCCGGCCCGGTCGAGTCGTTCCCGCAGGACGTGGACACGCTGCAACGGGTGCTCGTCGAGAAGGCGATCGCCGACGTCGGTGTGCCGGTCGAGCTGATGAAGAAGGTGCACAAGTCGCAGGTCGTGCGGGTGCTGGACGAGGCGGGGTTCTTCCTGATCCGCGACTCGGTCGACCACCTGGCGGGCGTCCTGGGGGTCACCCGCTACACGATCTACAACTACCTCAACGAGAACCGAGGGACCTGAGCAGCGCGGCCCAGGCAGGGGAGGAGAACGCGAGGACGTCGCCGCTCGCGTTCTTCGAGTCCCTGACCAGCGCGTCGTGGGAGAGCGACACCTCGACGCAGTTGCTGTCCTCCGCTCCGCCGCTGCAGCTGCTCTTACGCCAGGTGCGGTCCTGAGTCATCGAGGTCCTCTCGCGGTCGGCTGACGTACTCCGCCAGCTTGCTCCGCGATTGTTCCGCACTCAAGGCGACCTCATCCAGGCGGCTGAAGAAGAGCCTGGTGCGCGCGATGGCACCGGGATCCTCCACGAAGACATTGGCGAGGATGGCCTCGCTGAAGACGAGCGGCCGCGCCTTGTCGAACTCCCAGAGCACGAAGCCGGAGGCGACGATGGGCGCGTCCTTGGGAACGATCCGGATGGTGTGCGTCCTGAACAACAGGCGGGCGTACTGGCTTCTCATGACCTGGTCGTCACCCACCTGCAGCTGCAACGCGTGCTCATGGACGTAGAACAAGCAAGTCGGCCGGTCGTGCCGACGCATGATCGCCTGGCGTTCGGTCCGGTACTGGACGAGGTCCGGGATGCGCTCCTCGGTGACCAGGCCGGTCATCCGGTAGATGCCATCGGCGTACTCGGGTGACTGCAGGAGGCCCGGCATGGCCAGCACGTCGTAGCTGGTGATCGCCGTGGCGCTCGACTCGGCCATCGCCATGGTGCGGAGGTTGCCCGACACCTGGACCCGGTACTCGTCGAACGCGTACTGGTAGCGGCGCTTGAAGTCCACGAGGAAGTCCAGGTCCTTGCCGCACATCGACAAGTACTGGATCAGGTCGATCTCGCTGGCGCGCGCCTTCCCGTGCTCGATCGTCGACACCTTGCTCGGGTCCCAGCCGAGCTTCAGGGCGAGCTTGTTCCCGCTCAACCCGGTACAGGTCTCCGCAGCCGGCGCAGCTCGTCGCCCAGGTCCCTGCTGTACGCGGTGGATGGAATCATGCGCCGACGCTATGGCTTGTAGCCACTTCAAGAAGCTGCTCGTTCGGGTGAAAACGGTGGCCACGCCGGTTCGGATGCCGGTGGAGCGCCGGTACTTTCCCGCGACTTTCCTCTTCCCTTCGACGTCATCTCATGTTTACCGTTCAAGGTGTGAGAGCGCTCTCAAGGATGAGATGGCTGGCCGGTATGGCAGCCGCAGCGATTGCCCTGTCGTCATTGGCGTCGTCCACCGCCGCGTCCGCGGCCGAGGACTACACGCAGAACGTGACGGCGCTGGACGCCACTCAGGCGCGTATCAACTTCACGCCGACGACCCCTGCCCTGTACGTCGACGTGCACTACCTGGTCTCCGGTGGGAACCAGCAGAACTTCCGGATGACCAACAACGGTGGGACCTGGCAGAAGACCGTCGGTTCCCTGTCGTCCGGGACGCGGCTCGAGTACTGGTTCACCTATGAGAAGAGCGGGCCGCAGTACGACAGCCCGCACTTCACCTACACCCACGGCAACGCGCCCGCGCAGGTCGCGACGCCGTCGTTCAGCCCGCCGGGCGGTGCGTACACCTCCGGTCAGACCGTGACGATCTCCACCGCCACCAGCGGTGCCACGATCCGGTACACAGTGGACGGGTCGACGCCCACGGCGAGTTCGCCGGTCTACTCAGGACCGATCTCGGTGCCGAGCAGCCGGACCGTCAGCGCCATCGCGATCAAGTCGGGGCTGACGAACTCCGCTGTCGGCAGCGCGAGCTACACGATCGGCACGCAGCAGGGGTGCGTCCAGTCCGACACCCCGAACTTCGGTCCGAACACGCGCGTCTTCGACCCGAGCATGTCCGCTGCGAGCATCCAGACGCAGCTCGACATCGACTTCAACAACCAGAAGGACACGCTGACCGCGCAGATGGCGCCGCGGCGGGTCGCGCACCTGTTCAAGCCGGGCACGTACAACGTCCACGACGACGTCGGCTACTACACGTCCGTGTCGGGCCTGGGGCGCAACCCCGGTGACGTCGTGATCAACGGTGACATCACCGTGGACGCGTTCAACGAGTCCGACAAGGGCGTGGCGCTGCAGAACTTCTGGCGCTCGGCCGAGAACATGGCCGTCAACCCGAGCAACGGCACCAACCGCTGGGCCGTCGCGCAGGCCGCGCCGTTCCGCCGCATGGACATCCGCGGCAACCTGGCGCTGTACCCGGCGTCCTACGGCTTCGCGAGTGGTGGCTACACGGCCGACACCCGCGTGTCCGGCCAGACGGCGTCGGTGTCGCAGCAGCAGTGGTACACGCGCGACACCAACTACAGCGGCGGCTGGAACGGCGGCGTGTGGAACATGGTGTTCTCCGGAACGCCCGGCGCGCCCGCGACCACGTTCCCGAACCCGCCGTCGACCAACCTGGCGACGACGCCGATCTCGCGTGACGTGCCCTACCTCTACTTCGAGGACAACAAGTACCGCGTGTTCCTGCCCTCGTTGCGCACCAACGCTTCCGGTGCGTCGTGGGTCAACGGCGGGACGCCCGGCAGCTCGTTGCCGATGAACCAGTTCTACGTCGTCAAGTCCGGTGACACCGCTTCGTCGATCAACGCGGCGCTGGCCTCCGGCTGCAACCTGTTCTTCACGCCCGGCATCTACAACGTCGACCGGACGATCAACATCACGCGGCCGAACACCGTCGTGCTGGGCATCGGCTACGCGACGATCGTGCCGCAGAACGGCGTCACCGCCATGCAGGTGGCCGACGTCGACGGCGTGCGGATCAAGGGAATCCTGTTCGACGCGGGCACGACCCTGTCCCCGTCGCTGCTGACCGTCGGCCCGGCCGGCTCGTCGGCGTCGCACGCGGCCAACCCGACCACGCTGCAGGACGTGTTCTTCCGCGTCGGCGGGGCGATCGCGGGCAAGGCGACCAACAGCCTGGTCGTCAACAGCCACAACACGATCATCGACCACAGCTGGATCTGGCGCGCCGACCACGGCAACGCGGGAACCTGGGGCTGGGACGAGGCGATCGGTGACACCGGCCTGGTGGTGAACGGCAACGACGTGCTCGCCACGGGCCTGTTCGTCGAGCACTACCAGAAGTACCAGGTGATCTGGAACGGCGAACGCGGACGGACGATCTTCTTCCAGAACGAGATGCCATACGACGTGCCGAACCAGGCGACCTGGAACAGGCCGAACGGGCAGGCCGGGTACGCGGCCTACAAGGTCGGTGACAACGTCACCAACCACGAGGCGTGGGGGCTGGGCAGCTACTGCTTCTTCAACGTCAACCCGTCGGTGCGGGCCGAGAACGCGTTCGAGGTGCCCAACCGGTCCGGCGTGCGGCTGCACAACCTGCTGACCGTGTCGCTCAACTACCAGGGAACGATCACCCACGTGGTCAACAACGTGGGCGGGGTGACGCCGCCGGGAACCGTCCCGGTGAACGTCGTCAGCTACCCGTAGCAACGAGATGAGAGCGCGGCCCGTCACCTCAGGTGGCGGGCCGCGCTGTCGTTCAGCGGAAAGCCGCGGCGTTCTCCTCCGCCCACTCGGAGAAGGGCGCGGCCTGGCGACCGGTGACCCGCCCCACGGTGTCGTGCACGGCCAGCAGTTCGTCGGTGACGTCTCCGCCCATCAGGTCGAGGACCGCGGCCGCGGTCTCGTCTCCCATGTGCGGACTCATCTCCCGGTGGGCCTGCTCCCGGCTGATCTCCACCAACGACAGCTCGCGCCCCAGGGCGGCGGCGATGTCCGCCACCTGCCGGCGTGGCGTGACGCGCGCCGGCCCGGTCAACGGGTAGGTCCGGCCGCGGTGACCGGGTTCGGTGAGCGCCACCCGTGCGACGGCGGCGACGTCGGAGGGGTGGACGGTGGGAAGCCCGACGTCGGCGTACGGGACGCGGACCACCGACTCGTCGCGGATCGACCGGGCCCACATCAGGGTGTTCGAGGCGAACTGCGTCGGCCGCAGGACGGTCCAGGCCATGCCGCTGCTCTTCAGCGACTCCTCGACGGCCAGGTTCGCCCCGGCGGCGCGCAGGTGCGGGTGGGTCTGGACGGTGATGGACGACACGAGCACCACGTGCTCGACGCCTTCCCGCCGGGCGGTCTCGATGGTCTGCTCCTCCGATCCGAAGCCTTGCAACAAGAACAGCGAACGCACACCCCTGAGCGCCGGTCGGAGCTGGTCCGCCCGCGCGATGTCCGCTTCGACGGCTTCGACCTGCGCGGGGAGCCCGGCCCGTGCGGCGTCGCGGGTGAGACCTCGCACCGGGTTCGCACCGCCCGACAGCCCTGCCAGCAGTGCCCTGCCGATGTTGCCGGTGGCCCCGGTCACCAAGATCATCATCACCCCGCGTTGTCGAAGACCGTCCCCTTGCGGCAACCGTAGGATCTCGACCAAAGTCGAGGTCAACAGCCGGGACCGCCCGCCGTCGACCGACCGGGGTTCACCTGCTCGTGAGCAGCTGATTTCGTTTCCAGGACCTCTCATTGCATGATGCTGGGCATGTCGATCGAGCGTGGCGCCGAGTTCGCCGAGTTCTGGTCAGAGCGGCACCTGTGCACGCTCTCCACCGTGCGTCCGGACGGCACCGTGCACGTCGTGCCGGTCGGGGTCACGCTCGACCAGGAGGCCGGTGTCGCGCGCGTCATCACCGACGGGGCCTCGTGGAAGGTCAAGCACGCGCGCAAGGCCGGGTACGCGGCCGTGTGCCAGGTGGACGGCAGGCGTTGGTCCACCCTGGAGGGTCCCGCCGTCGTCCGCGATGACGCGGAGTCCGTCGCGGAGGCCGAGCGCCGGTACGCGCTGCGCTACCGGCAGCCGCGGGTGAACCCGACACGGGTCGTGATCGAGATCCAGGTGAAGCGTGTCAGCGGAACGGTCTGACGTCGTTGTCGTCGGCATCGGGGCCGACGGGTGGGACGGGCTGTCACCGGCCGCGCGGCAGGCCGTCAGCGGGTCGAAGGTCCTGATGGGCTCGCGGCGCCAGCTCGACCTGGTGCCGGGGGAGTTCGAGCGGGTCGCCTGGCCGTCGCCGCTGGTACCGGCGTTGCCGGAGCTGTTCGAGAAGCATCGCGACGTGTGCGTGCTCGCGTCCGGCGACCCGATGTTCCACGGCATCGGCACGACACTGGTCCGGCTGCTCGGCGACCGGGTCACGGTCATCCCGCACCCCTCGTCGGTGTCGCTCGCGGCGGCACGGCTCGGATGGGCGTTGAACGAGGTCGAGGTCGTGTCGCTGGTCGGGCGCTCTCCCGACCTCCTGCGGGCCGCGCTGAGCCCCGGGCGGCGCGTGCTGGTGCTGGGCGGGGATCCCGCGGCCGTCGCCGGCGTCGCGGGGAGGATCACCGTGCTGGAGCAGCTCGGCGGGCCGGCCGAGCGGGTCTACGAGTGGGCGGGGCAAGTTGCGGATCCGTTGTGCGTCATCGCTGTGGAGTACGAGGGAAAAGCGTATTCTCGCGCGCCAGGATTGCCGGACGACGCCTATGAGACCGATGGCCAGCTGACGAAGCGTGAGGTGCGGGCGATTTCCCTGTCGAGATTGGCGCCCCTGCCGGGGCAGCTGCTGTGGGACGTCGGCGCGGGGTCGGGGTCCATCGCGATCGAGTGGGCGCG
>JASLAV010000009.1 GCA_030146905.1 Lentzea sp.
CCGGTGGTCGCGCCCTCGCTGAACGGCGCCGCGCACCTCGCGCAGACCGTCGGCCGCCGCAAGGAGGCCGTCGTCCGCGTCCGCCTCGTGCCCGGCACCGGCAAGTTCACGCTGAACGGCAAGGCCCTCGAGGACTACTTCCCGAACAAGGTGCACCAGCAGCTCATCAAGGAGCCGCTCGTCACCACGGAGAAGCCCGAGACCTTCGACGTCATCGCCAACCTGCGTGGCGGCGGCATCACCGGTCAGGCCGGTGCGCTGCGTCTCGCCATCGCGCGTGCGCTGATCGCCGTCGACTCCGAGGACCGCCCGGTCCTCAAGAAGGCCGGCTTCCTCACTCGTGACCCGCGGGTCAAGGAGCGCAAGAAGTACGGTCTGAAGAAGGCCCGCAAGGCGCCTCAGTACTCCAAGCGCTGACCTGGGCTCCGTCACCGGGCGAGCTGTGCCTGCCTCCGGCAGGTCTCTGCTCCTCCAGGTGACAGCGGGGACACCTCGCATCCCGAGTCACCAGCTGTACCTGTGGGAGCAGCAGTTCACCTCGAACTGCTGCTCCCGCAGTGTTTTCCGGGTCCTTCCCGCCGCCTCGCAGTGTCCACATCGGAGGATTCATGGCCCGCCTGTTCGGCACCGACGGTGTGCGCGGTCTCGCCAATGCCGATCTCACCCCTGAGCTCGCGATGTCCGTCGCCGCCGCGGCTGCCCGCGTGCTCGTCGAGCACGACCGCTCCCACCGCCCCGTCGCCGTCGTCGGCCGCGACCCGAGGGCGAGCAGCGAGATGCTCGACGCCGCCGTCACCGCGGGCCTCACCTCGGCCGGCGCTGACGTGCTGCGCGTCGGTGCGCTGCCCACACCCGCCGTCGCCCACCTCGTCGCCGCGCTCGGCGCCGACATCGGTGTGATGATCTCGGCGTCGCACAACGCCATGCCGGACAACGGCATCAAGCTCTTCGCCGCGGGCGGTCACAAGCTGCCGGACTCGGTCGAGGACGAGATCGAGCAGCTCATGGACAAGGGGTTCGAACGCCCGACGGGTGCCTCCATCGGCCGCGTGCGTGACGTTCCCGACGCCGAGAGCCAGTACGTCGAGCACCTGATCAAGGTCACACCGCACCGCCTCGACGGCCTCAAGGTCGTGGTGGACTGCGCGAACGGTGCCGCGTCGGTGGCCGCACCGGACGCCTACCGCCGCGCCGGTGCCGAGGTGATCGCGATCAACGCCACCCCGGACGGCATCAACATCAACGACGGCTGTGGTTCCACTCACATCGACGTCGTGGCCGCCGCCGTTCGCGAGCACGGCGCCGACCTCGGCATCGCGCACGACGGCGACGCCGACCGCTGCCTCGCCGTGGACGCCGACGGCAACCCGGTCGACGGCGACCAGATCCTCGCGGTCCTCGCCCTGGCCATGCGCGACGCGGGTGAGCTGTACGAGGACACGCTCGTCGCGACCGTGATGAGCAACCTCGGCCTGCACCTCGCCATGAGGGACGCCAAGATCAAGCTCCGCACCACCGCCGTCGGCGACCGGTACGTGCTGCAGGACCTCAAGGCCGGCGGCTTCTCGCTCGGCGGCGAGCAGTCCGGCCACGTGGTGCTGCCCGCGCACGCCACGACCGGCGACGGCCTGCTCACCGCGCTGCGCCTGATGGCCCGCATGGCCGAGACCGGCAAGTCGCTCGCCGACCTCGCCTCGGTGATGCGCCGCCTGCCGCAGGTCCTGATCAACGTGAAGGTGTCCGACAAGGCCGCCGTCGCCAAGGCCGCCTCGGTCAGCGAGGCCGTCGCCGCCGTCGAGGCCGAGCTGGGTGACACCGGTCGCGTGCTGCTGCGCCCGTCCGGCACCGAGCAGCTCGTGCGGGTGATGGTCGAGGCCACCAGTCACGAACAGGCCGAGTCGGCCGCGCGACGCCTGGCGGATGTGGTTTCCTCAGTGCACTGAGGACCGATGGGGGCCGGTAATGACCATGTTGATGCTGTTGTTGATCCTGGTGCTGCTCGCAGGACTCGTCGTGGTGGTCATCATCGCGGTGACGGCGTCGAAGAAGAACAAGGCCCGGCCCCCGTACCCGCCCCAGCACGGCCTTCCCCAGCAGCCGTTCCCCCCGCAGGGCCATCCGCAGCAGGCATACCAGCAGCAGTGGCAGCAGGGCCCGCCTCCCGGTCAGAGCCCGCAGCAGGCGCCCCCTCCCGGCGAGCAGTGGCCCCGGCAACCGCCTGGTCGGCAACCGCCGCCGCCCCATCACCGCTGAACGCCTGCGGCCTGTTCCGATCGGTTGTTTACTAAGGCAACCGACCTCGCGGACCTCAGGTCGTCACGTGATCTGAGCTGGCACTGTATGGCGGAACCCCGCTGAGCCGAACTGCGTCAGACAGGGGACTAGGGGAGGCAGGAGCACATGTCTGGCTTTCAGGCGAACGCTGGCGAAATGATGTCGTCCGCGACGACCATCCAGGGCATCGCGACCGAGATCGAGAACTACAAGGCGAAGATCACCGCGAGTGCCGTGAGCGAGAAGGACTTCGGTCGCGCGCACACCGCCGGCGGCGCCAAGTACAAAGCGGGCCTGCCCAAACTAGCCGAAGCCATCGGTGCCTACTCGGCGGCCATGAAGGGCCTTTCGGACAAGCTGCGCGAATCCGCGAACGGCTACGAGTGGACCGAAGAGGCCAACACGGCCAAGGTCAACAAGCAGGGAAGGTAGTCGCAGATGCCCAGCTGGGAAGAAGTCAAGAAGCTCTGCGACAACCCCGAGGTCCCACCGGACCAGAAGAAAGCCCTTCTCGAGGCGTATTACACGACCGAGATGGACAAGGACGTCACGGGCACGCACAACGACGAGCTCGAGAAGTACCTCGACGACTACGACATCTCCTACGGTGACGGCTTCGGCCAGTCGCTGTCGAACTCGATGCCGTGGTCGGACAGCTCGGAAGAGCGGCTGAACAACGCCTACGACATCGCGAAGAAGTCGGGCGAGGCCGGCCAGAAGAAGATCGACGACTACAACAGCTCGAAGAAGTCCGGCCAGGACGTCCTGGACCAGTCGGAACAGCGCGCGGCGGACGGTGGCGCGGGAGTCGGCAACTCGAACTTCCTGCTCGACGCCGGCATGCCCGGCCTGAAGTACTTCGAGAACTTCCTCCCGGTCTACGCGGAGGCGAAGTCGGTCATCGGTGTCGGCGCGGACGTCAACACCGACTACAACAACGTCAAGACGCTCTACGAAGAGCAGCGCGACATCGACTTCCACAAGATCGACGAAGACATCGTGGAGATGCGCCAGACCTCCACGAACCTGCGCACGCAGCAGGCCGACTCCGAGAAGTCGATGTCGAAGCTGTGGTCGTCGTGGGACGGCAAGGCCGCCGACAACTCCCGTGCCTACGTCGCCGACTTCTCGAAGAAGGCGGCCGCCGTCGCCGACGGCGTCAACCACATCGCCGACGCGACGCGCCTGGCGTGCCACACGGTCTCGCAGCTGGTGAACGACAAGGCGAACACCGTCCTGAACGGTGTGGGCAGCCCGTTCGACGTCGCGGGCAAGACGCCGCCGCAGATCCGCGAGGTCGTGCAGGCCGCGGACAGCGAGGACGAGGGCCTGCTCAAGCGCGCCGCCGGTCACGTCGGCATCCAGATCGACGACGGCGCGTGCGACGACGACGTGTGGAAGGGCGAGGTCCGCAAGGGCTGCCGCGAGTGGCTGCAGACCACGTTCCACACCGACGTCAGCACGAAGTACAAGAACTTCGTCGAGCTGTGCAAGAACACCAAGAAGGCGGTCGACGACGCGTGGAACGCGCTCGGCGCCGAGATCGACAAGATCAACACCAAGCCGTTCGAGCCCGCCAAGGAGGAGAAGCCGGCCGAGAAGCCCGGTGACAACACCGGCAGCGGCAAGGACCAGAACGGCGGCGGCACTCCGCCCGGTGGTGGTGGGACCCCGCCCGGTGGTGGCGGAACTCCGCCGGGCGGTGGCGGGACCCCACCGGGTGGCGGCGGCACGCCGGAGATCCCGAAGCCGGACACCGGCCTCGACAAGAACGGCGACGGCAAGCCCGACGTGCCCGGTGACACCGACGGCGACGGCAAGCCCGACGACCTCGACGGTGACGGCAAGCCGGACGGCCAGCAGCCGAAGCCGGAGGAGAACCTCGAGTCCGTCACGGTCAAGGCGGGCGACAACACGATCAAGGTCACGGAGCCCGACTCGAACGGGCACGTGAAGATGACGATCGACACGCCGAAGGGCGAGCCGAAGACCTACGACCTCGACTTCAGCAAGAACCCCGAGGCCGCCAAGGCACTGATGGGCCAGAACGGCACGCAGGCCATCACGGCCATGGCCAACCAGCTCACCGGCACGGCGACCACGGGTGGTTCCCCGGTGACCGGCACCCCCGCGACCGCCGGTGGCACGCCCGCGCCCGGTGGCGGCGCACCGCCCGCCGCCGGTCCGCCGGGATCGGAGTCGAACCCCATCCCCGTCGAGGTCGGCGCGGACGGCAAGATCCACATCGAGCAGGACGGCGTGAACTTCACCGCCGAGGTCGACGCGGCCACCGGCGAGATCAACCTGACCGCGGACAACGGCGACGGCACGCCGGACGAGATCGGCGTGAGCTTCGGCGAGGACGAGAACCCCGCGGCCGGTGGTGGCGGTGGCGCGGGCGGCGGCATGACCGGCGACCTGCGCGTCGACCAGCCGCTGAACCTGCCGGAGCAGGACTTCCCGCAGGCGGTCGGGCGCGAGTTCGAGACGATGCCCGCCCAGGGCGAGTTCCAGGCGATGCCGGCGCAGGCCGACTTCCAGACCATGCCCGCCCAGGGCGAGCAGGTCTGGAGCCCGCCGGGTCAGGACGGTGCGCCGAACATCGCCGAGCGCTTCCAGGACTCGATGGCCCGCAGCTTCATCGAGGACAACGGCATCATGCCGAGCGTCGGTGAGCCCAGGATCTCCGCGGAGGGTCCGCTGCACGCCCAGACCGCGGCGTCGGACAGCACGACGACTTCCGGTGTCTCGTTCACCGGCGGCGGTTCCTCCGGCGAGTCCGTGCTCGGCGGGTCGTCTCCCGCCGACAGCGCGTGGAGCACGCCGTCGCAGGGCGACAACGGCGGTTCGTTCGACACGAACGCCGCCGAGGCCGGCCAGGCGGGTTCGGCGAACCTGCCGTCCCTGCAGGACGCCCACGGCCAGCCCACGTCCGGCGCCGCGTCCGGCGGCATGATGGGCGGCGGGATGATGGGTGGCGGCATGATGGGCGGTGGCGCCGGCGGCCAGCAGGGCGGCGACTCCGAGCGCGGCGCGAGCCAGTGGCGCACCACCGGTTCGCTGTTCGACGAGGACAGCAACCCGCTGAGCGGTGCCCAGGGCGTTCTCAGCGGTGACGACGGCAACCGGGGAGGTAGCTGGTGAGTGATCTCGACCTCGCCGCGTTCAAGGCGAAGCTCGCCGGGATCTCCTCAGAGCACTCGTCGCGCATGGCCGACGCACGGCAGAAGTTCGACGAGTCGGCGAAGGCCACGCAGGAGAGCCACGACAAGTTCGCCGACCGCAAGCAGCGGCTCACCGAACGGCTCCGCGACATGGCCCGCAAGCAGCGCGGCGAGGGCCAGGAGAAGAGCCGCGGCAAGGAGCTCTCGTTCGGGCTGGAGGATGAGAGCGCCGCTCCGCACGACGACCTCGCCGAGGAGCTGGCGCAGATCGAGAAGGAACGGCAGGAGCGCGAGATGCGCGCCCAGTCCGAGGCCTTCATGCGCGGGCAGAACCCGGCTCCGCAGGCCCCGGTGCGGCAGCCGCCGGTCGTCCAGCAGCCGGTGGCTCCTCCGCCACCCCTGCCGCCGGTGCGTCAGCCCCCGCCGGTGCGGCGCCCGCGCCCGCCCGTCGACGATGACGACGACCTCAGCAACCAGAGCTGGTTGTCCTGAACGGCGAACGCCCCCGGATCCGCTGATCCGGGGGCGTTCTCGTCGTCAGCGCGGCGGGCCGTAGCCGGGTGGCGGCGGTCCCTGCGGAGGGCCGTAACCGGGCGGCGGCTGTTGCTGGGGGAACTGTTGCTGCTGCGGGAATTGCTGCTGCTGCGGGAACTGGGGCTGGCCACCCTGCTGCGGGTGGCCGAACTGCGGCTGGACGGCGGGCTGCAGCGCCTTGGTCACCGGCGGCAGGACGGCCAGCACACCGACGACGAGCGTGAGAGCGGCGGCGACGTAGGTGTCGCTCGTGCCGCTCCAGCCGATCTGGTCGTAGTAGAAGAAGTGGCAGCCGGCGGCGAGCAGCCCGAGCAGGACGGCACCGGCGACGAGGAACGCGCCGGGCACCTTGCGCAGGACGATCAGCAACGCGCCGAAGATCAGCACCACCGCCGCGAGCAGCTTGAGCACCATGTCGGCGATGCTCAGCGGTGCCAGCAGGTCGCCGTTGCCGCCGGTCTGCGCCAGCAGGCGCGCGACGACGTCGGGCTCCGACTGGTGCGGGCGCTTGATGACGATCCGCATGATCCCGAGGACCGCCCAGTACACGGCGACCCCGAACGCGCCCACCGCGACGACGACGGCCATCGCGAAGCTGCCGCCTCTGGGCGGCCCCGGGGGTGGACCCCATTGCTGTTGCTGCGGCTGGTTCTGGTGCCAGCCCTGGTTCTGCGCTCCCGGCATCACGCCGAGCAACCTAGCGCGTACGCAGGGCTTCCCGCTGGAAGACCAGGTTCGCGGCCTTCAGATCGCCGTCGAGCAGCTCGTCGTACGCGCGCTCGCCGGTCAGCACGCGCAGCAGGAAGGCGGTCGCGAACGCGCGGCCGATCTTGTGCGAACCGCGCTCGGAGCTGCCGTCCAGCAGGAGCTCGCTCCAGTGCCGTCCCTCGGTGAAGCCGAGGTGCGAAGCCTTGGGCAGCAACCGGAACTGCACGGGTCCGCCCCAGGCCTGGGCGATCGCCTCCGCGTGCCCGACGGGTGGTGCGATGCGGTCCTCGCCCGCCGCGAGGTGCAGTCCTGGCGCACGGACCTCGCGAGCCGCGTCCAGCGCGGACGGGCGCGTCTCCGTTGCGGCCAAAGTCACAACGGCGCGGACGCGGTCGGCACCGGACGCCGCCAGCACCGCGGCGCCGCCGCCCATCGAGTGGCCGGCGAGTGCCAGCCGGGCGGGGTCGACGCTGATCTTGCCCTCGCCCAGGCGGACGCCGGTGCAGACGTCCAGCGTGGTCAACAGGTTCGTGGCGAGGACCCGCGACGACAGCAGCGGGCCGCGCTCCACGGCCGGCGCGGCGGCGACCACGCCCCACGACGCCAGGTGCCGCAAAAGCCCGTGGTAACGGCGAACGGGCTGCATCCAGCCGTGTCCGAACGCGACAGCGGGCAGGCCGAGCCCCGACTGCGGCGTGAAGACCACGCCGGGCATGCCGACGAGCGCGAGGTCGCCGCGCAGCACGGGGTGCGGACCAGGCCTGCTGAGCTGCTCCAGGGCCTGTTTCGCGGTCAGCGTGATCACGCGGCGAGCCATGGGTGAACCGTAGTCGATCCTGTCGTCCGCACCACACCTGAGATTGGTCTACACCACATGAGGCCTTGACCTGCGGTGATGCACCCCTCTCACTCATTAGGGTTAGCGGCGTGGTCTAGCTAGTCTGTTTTCCGTGTGCGGAATCGTGGGATACGTGGGTCACCAGTCGGCGCTCGACGTCGTTCTGGACGGGCTGAGGCGGCTCGAGTACCGGGGATACGACTCGGCAGGCGTCGCGGTCGTGGCGGGCGACGAACTCGCCGTCGAACGCAAGGCAGGCCGGCTGCAGAACCTGGAGACGAGGCTCGACGAGGTGGGCCGCGACAACTTCGCGGGCACAGTCGGCATGGGCCACACGCGGTGGGCGACGCACGGCGCGCCGATCGACAGGAACTCGCACCCGCACCGCGACGCGTCGAACCGCGTCGCCGTGGTGCACAACGGCATCATCGAGAACTTCATCGCGCTGCGCACCGAGCTCGAAGGTCTCGGCGTCGAGATGGCGTCCGACACCGACACCGAGACGGTCGCGCACCTCGTGGCGTTCGCCTACGCGGACGGCGACACGAAGGGCGACCTGCCCGCCAGCGTGCGCAAGGTCGCGCGCAGGCTCGAGGGCGCGTTCACGCTCGTGATCACGCACGCCGACGAGCCGGACCAGGTCGTCGCCGCGCGCCGCAACTCGCCCCTGGTCGTCGGTGTCGGCGAGAACGAGTACTTCGTCGCGAGCGACGTCGCCGCGTTCATCGCGCACACCAAGGAGGCCGTCGAGCTGGGTCAGGACCAGATGGTCGTGATCAACCGCGACGGCTACCAGGTCACCGACTTCGACGGCGAGCCCGCCGAGGCCAAGCCGTTCACGGTGAACTGGGACCTCAGCGCCGCCGAGAAGGGCGGCCACGAGTACTTCATGCTCAAGGAGATCGAGGAGCAGCCGGAGGCGCTGGCCAACACGCTGCGCGGCCACTTCGCGAACGGCAGGATCGTCCTCGACGAGCAGCGCCTGTCGGACCAGGACCTGCGCGACGTCGACAAGGTCTTCGTCGTCGCCTGCGGTTCCGCCTACCACTCCGGTCTCGTCGCGAAGTACGCGATCGAGCACTGGACGCGCCTGCCCGTCGAGGTCGAGCTCGCCTCCGAGTTCCGCTACCGCGACCCGGTGCTCGACCGCGACACGCTCGTCGTCGCCGTGTCGCAGTCCGGCGAGACCGCGGACACGCTGGAGGCCGTGCGCCACGCCCGTGCGCAGAAGGCCCGCGTGCTGGCCGTCTGCAACACCAACGGCGCGCAGATCCCGCGCGAGTCCGACGCCGTGCTCTACACGCACGCCGGTCCGGAGATCGGTGTCGCGTCGACGAAGGCGTTCCTCGCCCAGATCGCCGCGAACTACCTGGTGGGCCTGGCCCTGGCGCAGGCCCGTGGCACCAAGTACCCGGACGAGGTCGCCCGCGAGTTCCACGAGCTGGAGGCCATG
>JASLAV010000010.1 GCA_030146905.1 Lentzea sp.
TACGTCGTACTTGTGGAACTGCATTGTGGTGGGCTCCCCGCGCGGGTCAGTTCGAGATGTTCGGGTCGAAGGTGAAGATCACGAACGTGCCGAGCGCGATGATCAGCACCATCGAGACGTAGAGCAGCATCTTCAACCAGAACCGGGTGGAGTCCTTGCGGGCGTAGTCGTTGATGACAGTCCGCACGCCGTTGCCGCCGTGGATCTGCGCGAGCCAGAGCATCGCGAGGTCCCAGAACTGCCAGAACGGGGACGCCCAGCGGCCGGCCACAAAACCGAAGTTGATCTTGTGGACACCGCCGTCGAGGATGTTCATGATGAACAGGTGGCCCAGGACCAGGACCACGAGCAGCAGCCCCGAGAGGCGCATGAACAGCCAGCTGTAGAGCTCACCGTTGCCGCGGCGGGCCGCGGGGCGGCGCGGCGAGCGGGGCTTGTCGAGTGCGAGAGACATGGTCAGTGACCCCCAACCAGGTCGGAGATCGTCCGCTCCATCATGAAGTAGAAGCCGGGGATCATCACGACGACCCAGACGGCCAGCACGGTCCAGAGCATGGCCCGCTGGTACCTGGCGCCCTTCTCCCAGAAGTCGACCAGCATGACGCGGATGCCGTTCAGCGCGTGGTAGAGCACCGCGCCGACCAGACCGACCTCGAAGAGGTTGACGATCGGGTTCTTGTAGGTCTCGATCACCGCGTCGTACGCGTTCGGTGACACCCGCACCAGCGCGGTGTCGAGCACGTGGGTGAAGAGGAAGAAGAACGTGAGGACACCGGTGATCCGGTGGGCGACCCAGGACCACATTCCCAGATCACCGCGGTAGAGCGTCCCACCCCCTCGGGTGGTGCCCGACCGCTCGGGTGCGCCTGCGCTGGTCATGCGCCGCGGCCTCCAACGTCAGTGGTGGGTGGTCGGTGAACGGTTCCTTACCGACCATGACCGGAAAATCCTAGTCCCGCACGTTGGACGCGACCCAGCAGGCGGCCCCGCTCTGTGATCGATGAGACACGCTGTCGATCGCCCAAGCGGTCTTGATCGATCCCGAAATGCGGCGCAGGCCACATTTCGCGTGAGAAAACGGGAATGGAGGACGGCACAGGATTTCGTCGGGCGCCGTGCTTGGCGCGCAGGACTGGGCCGAATGGAGGACGATCAAGCCGGGGAAGCGGAAGAAGAGGAGCGTTTCACCACGCGCCGAACACGATTGATCACCGCTGGTACGGCCAATGCGTCGAATGCGTAACCGATAGGGGTCTATGTAGGTGCTGGCCGCAACGGGGTTGGTTACTAAGAGGTACGGTGCGCCGTCTAGAACCCAACAACGTCGTTGGGGAGGAACTCAGGGAGGAGACGAGCCGTGCGTCGTCGTATGCGTGGTGTCGCGGTCGCCGCGATCGCGTTGACCAGCGTGATGACTATGGCCGCCTGCGCGAAGGACTCGGGTGGCGGTAGCAACAACTCGAACACCGGCACTGGCGCCGCTTGCGAGTACGCCACGCCTCCCACCGCGCCCGCCACGTCGACCACCAGCGCCGCCAACGGCGCGAAGGTGGACGCGAGCGCGCTGAAGGTCGGCCTGGCCTACGACATCGGTGGTCGTGGCGACGCGTCGTTCAACGACTCCGCCGCCGCCGGTCTCGACAAGGCGATCTCGGACTTCGGCCTCAAGAAGGAGAACACGCGCGAGCTCTCCGCGGCGCCGAACGAGGACGAGTCCGCCAAGCAGACCCGCCTCCGCCAGCTTGCCCAGGAGGGCTTCAGCCCGGTCATCGGCGTCGGCTTCGCCTACGCCGAGTCGATGAAGCTCGTCGCGGCGGAGTTCCCGAACGTCAAGTTCGGCCTGGTCGACGGGTCCGTCGAGGGTGCAGCCAACGTCACGCCGCTGCTGTTCGCCGAGCAGGAGGGCTCCTTCCTCGCCGGCGTCATCGCCGCGTACCAGAGCAAGAAGTGCCACGTGGGCTTCGTCGGCGGTGTCGAGATCCCGCTGATCCAGAAGTTCGAGGCCGGCTACTTCCAGGGTGCGAAGGCCGCCGCTCCGAAGATCCAGGTCGAGAAGTCGTACATCACCCCGGCCGGCGACTTCACCGGTTTCCAGGACGCCCCGAAGGGCCTGGAGTCCGCGAAGGGCCAGATCGAGAAGGGTGCCGACGTCATCTACCAGGCCGCCGGCGCCTCCGGTAAGGGCATCTTCTCGGCGGCCAAGCAGGGCAACGCGCTGGCCATCGGCGTCGACTCCGACCAGTACAACCAGGCGACGGTCGCCGACACCAAGGACGTCATCGTGTCGTCCATGCTCAAGCGCGTCGACGTCGCGGTGTACGACTTCGTCGCCGCCGTCGCCAAGAACGACATCGCGTCGCTGCCGAAGGTCTTCGACCTCAAGGTGAACGGTGTCGGTTACGCCACGTCGGGTGGCAAGATCGACGCGAAGCTGCAGGCAATCCTCGAGGGCTACAAGGCCCAGATCATCGAGGGCAAGATCAAGGTCGCGGACAAGCCGTAGTCCGAGAAACCACAGCAACCGGGCCCTGTGAGGATTTCGCCCTCACAGGGCCTGGTGCGTGGTAGGAGGAGCAACTCGACGATGAGCAGTTCCACGTCCGCACGGACGGACGAACCCCCCGCGGTGGTGCTCACCGGCATCACCAAGCGATTCCCCGGTGTGGTCGCCAACAGCGATGTCCACCTGACCGTCCGCCGCGGCGAGGTGCACGCGCTCTGCGGTGAGAACGGCGCAGGCAAGTCGACCCTGATGAAGATCCTCTACGGCATGCAGGCGCCGGACGAGGGCACCATCGAGGTCAACGGCGAGCAGGTGCGGTTCCGCACGCCCGCCGACGCCATCAAGGCCGGCATCGGCATGGTGCACCAGCACTTCATGCTCGCCGACAACCTCACCGTCCAGGAGAACGTGGTCCTGGGTGCCGAGGCCATGCACGGCATCGGCCAGAAGGCCCGCAGGCGCATCATCGAGCTCTCCGGCAGGACCGGGCTCAACGTCGACCCCGGCGTGCTCGTCGAGCAGCTCGGTGTCGCCGACCGGCAGCGCGTCGAGATCCTCAAGGTGCTCTACCGCGGCGCCAAGGTGATCATCCTCGACGAGCCAACCGCCGTGCTCGTGCCGCAGGAGGTCAACGAGCTCTTCGAGACCGTGCGCGGCATGCAGGAGCAGGGCTACACGTTCCTCTTCATCTCGCACAAGCTCGACGAGGTCCGCGCGATCGCCGACTCCGTCACGGTCATCCGCCGCGGCACGACCGTGGGCAGCGCTGACCCGAAGACCGTGTCGTCGCGCCAGCTCGCCGAGATGATGGTCGGCAGCGAGCTCCCCAGCCCGGAGACCCGCGAGTCCACCGTCACCGACCGGGTGGTGCTGGACGTCAAGGGCCTCAAGCTGATGACCCCCGACGGCTCCCGGCCGATCCTCGACCACGTCGACCTGGTCGTCCGCTCCGGCGAGGTCGTCGGCATCGCCGGTGTCGAGGGCAACGGCCAGACCGAGCTCGTCGAGTCGATCATGGGCATGCGCAAGGCCGGTGGCGGCACG
>JASLAV010000068.1 GCA_030146905.1 Lentzea sp.
AGATCCAGTGCCCGGTGCACGGACGGTCACGAAAGGTGCGCCCCCGGGCAAGACCGGCGCGGCCGCCTTGCGCGCTTCATTCAGAACATCACGCCGACGCCGAAAATACGGTGCCGCGTTGCTGCCCGTCATACGAGCGCGCGGGAACGGGATCAAGGATTCGAATACGGGGCGGTGAACGTGCGGTTGAAGCACCGGGTGAGGAGATCCTGGCGCTGGGCCGCGGTCCCTGCTGGGCGCACGCGCGATCGTGAGGTGGGGGCGGAGGTGGTCGTGTCCGACACGTGTCATTCGACCGTCGAGGACGAACAGGGCTTCCGGTCGTGCCGGCCGAGCACACGATCTCCGGCGCCGTCAACCGGTTGATCGACCCACACCGCAGGGCGATCGGCGCTGATAATTTTGAGGCCATATCGCCGCTGACCCGCTGCCAATGGCAAGCGGGTTCGGAACGTGGAACGCGGCGTCACTTCAGCTCAGCCGGACCAGCGGCTCGAACAGGAAGAACCAGTCCCTTGCGGAAGCTCAGAACGGCTCTATTCGCTTTCGGCGCCACGGTCGCGATCGTCGGCGGCGCTTTCGCCGGCGTACCCGCCGCCCAGGCCGCGGCCACCTGGCAGGCCTTCGACAAGAATTGCCGCGACGTCACTTCCGGGAGCGGGAACGCCGGTTCGGTCTGCGCGGAGGTGCAGAAGCGCGTCACCGACACCGGTTCGATCAACGGGTACCGCGCCAGGCTCACCGTCGCCCCCGCCGCGGGTCACTCGTTGAAGCCGACCACCCACACCTGGGGCTCCGACGGCGCCACGTACCAGATCTGCTCCGGCGGCTGCGCCCCGCAGACCTCCGACTGGACGTCGGCGTGGACTCCGGTCAAGACCACCGCCTCGTCCTACGTCGCCAGGGGCGAGATCTCCGGCGGCTACATCTTCGACGTCGCCGCCTCCTGGAGCGCTTGGAACCAGATCGCCAAGAAGTGCGCCACCTACGCCGCCGGCAAGCTCTGCGTCTACCGGCATGAACGCGCCTACCGGGACACCTACCAGGAGCGCGCCAAGCTGACGGTCACCCCGTCCGCCGGCAACTGGGTGGAGCCGCGGTGGGTCCGGGTCGGCATCGTCTCCGACGGCGTCGACAGCCACAAGACCCGCGATCTCTGCGACCCCTCCTGCACGCGGCGCACCGCCTCCTGGTCCGCCACCGTGAGCCGGACCATCGGCAACATCGGCAGCACCTACGAGCTCTACGCCTCCGCCCAGGTCGCCCTGCCCTCCGGGGACGTGAAGGTGATCAAGGCATCGCTGTCCGACTGATCTCGTCACCGCGGCCGTCCTCGCGTTGCGGCAGCGCCGCGGCGTGCTGGGACGGGACGTCCGCGACACTCTGAACACAGTGGCCCGCAAAGGTTTGCGGGCACGACGAAGCCCCTGGCGGCGGAACTGTCGATCACGACGGTTCCGCGTCGCCGGGGGCTTCGCGCGTTGTTCCGCATCGGGTGCACTTCCGCGATCGGGAGTTGCAACGAGCTTTTTGCAATCCCATCCGCGGCCGGAGTGCTACCAGGCCGGTCTATATCACGGCTATATGCGCCTGGACGAACAGGGATTTCGGATCAGGGCAGTCTCCCGTGCGGCACGGGATTTTGCGAATTTAGCTGGTGATCGGCTGTTTTTCGGGCCGAACCTGTGGCGATCAGTCGTGGAACTCTGGATGATGGCCGAGGGGGCCCGAAGAAGTCGACGTGGTGGCGCAATCGAGACGGCGTAGCTGTCATTGCATAGGGAGTCGATCATATGGGGGTCGAGAGAGCGGCTTGGCTGGGGCGTGCTGATGCAGGTTGACATCCGGCACGCACGACTGGTCGTTGTTCTGGCGGACACGGGCAGCATCTCGAAGGCCGCGGCCAAGCTGGGGCTGCCGCAGCCGAGTGTGAGTGCGCAGTTGCGGCGGATCGAGAAGGCGATGGGGGGTGAACTGTTCGTCCGGTCGCGGTCCGGAATCACGCCCACGCCGTTGGGGGAACGGCTGATTCCCATGCTGGCCGACCTGGCGACGCGCGCGGACGAGGTGATCGCGGAGGCGTCGCTCAGTTCGCCCGGCCGGGTGCGGATCGGTGCGGCGCAGTGGACCCCGGTCAGCCTGGGGCGGGTGCTGCAGGACGCGCTGCCGCGCTTCGAGGTGCTGACCGAGACCGTCGACGCTGCTGTGTCGGTGCAGGACGTGGCTCGGGGGAGGCTGGCGGCCGCGCTGGTGCCGAGCCTGGAACCGGCGCCGCTGGTGCCGTCGCAGGAGTCCGTGGTGGTGCGGATCGTGTTGCGCGAACCGGTTCGGGTGATGCTGCCCGCTGATCATCCGTTCGCCGGGTACGACGAGCTGGCGCCGGCCGACCTGAGCGCGCTGCGCTGGGTCAGGTACGCCCTCGGGCACTGGTTCCACCCCGTCGACGCGCGTCTGCTCGAACGGGCGGGGATCGGCGCCTCGGAGGTGCTGCACCACGTCAGCAGTCAGGACGAGGCCCGGACCTGGGTGTCGCGCGCGGGGGTCGCGGCACTGGCGGCGCCGTCCGGGCCGTCAGAGGGCACCGTGCTGGTGCCGGCGGCGGGGCTGCCGCACAACCGCATGGTCCTGGTCTGGCGGCGCGGCGGCATGGCCGTCGACGCGGTCGAGGCTCTTTTGGTCGCATTGCGCCGGCACTATTGCGATCTGGCGCGGGAATCACCTCGGTACTGGGAGTGGTTGCGCGCACACGTGGCCGAGGTGCCAGAGCTGAAACTTTTTCTGGATACTGGCCGGTAATTTCTGGGACCGAGCTTTCGTCTTCGGTAGGTGGTCCATACCGCGTGCGGTATGGACCATCGTCGCCGATGGTATTTGTGGGGGAGCGAGGCGTTCGGCACGATGAATCGCGGCCGATTCACGCCGTGGAAGTTCTTTTAAGACGCCCGCACGATTCAATGGCAGGGGGTCGGATGTGAAGATAGAGTTGCTGGGGTCGCTGGCCGTCGTCGATGAGAACAGGAGATGCACCGTCGCGTCGGCGAAGGTCAGGACTGTGCTCGCGTTGCTCGCGCTGTCGCCGGGAACGCCGTTGACCGTCGGCCACTTCGTGGACGAGCTGTGGGCGGGCACGCCGATCGGCAACGCCCGCAACGCGTTGCAGGCGAACGTGTTCCGCCTGCGCAGGTTTCTGGAGTCGGTGACCGGACGTCCTGGCGACGCGCTGGTCCGCACCGCGGGCAACGCGTACGTGCTGGACCTGCCGGCCGAGTCGGTGGACGCTCATCGCTTCGCCGGCATGGCGGACCAGGCGGCCGCAGTCCTGGAACACCGGCCGGCCGAGGCGATCGGCGTGCTGGAGCAGGCGCTGCGGATCTGGCGCGGGCCCGCCCTCTTCGACGTCGGGGAGGGCATCCGGTGCCGGGCCGAGGCGCTGCGCCTCGACGAACGCCGGCTCAGCGCGAGGGAAGACCTGATCACCGCCAAGCTCGCCAACGGCGAGGAGCGCGGTGTGATCATCGAGTTGCAGCGACTCGCTGCCGAGTACCCGGAGCGCGAACGGTTCAGCGAACAGCTGATGCTCGCGCTCTACCGCGGCGGGCGGCAGACCGAGGCGCTGGACGTGTTCCACCACGCCCGCACGCAGCTGGCCCGTGAGCTGGGGCTGCAGCCGGGGTACGCGCTGCGCCGGCTCTACCAAGCAATTCTCGCGCAGGACACGGCACTGGCCGGTCCGGCCGCGTTCGTGCGGTGACACTGGGGTTTCACCTGTTGGGGGATTACGCGATGGAGTACCGAATACTGGGACCGATCGAAGTGCTGCGCAGTCAGCAGCAGGTGGCGTTGGACGGTTCGAAGCAACGCACCGTGCTGGCGGCACTGCTCATCGCCGGGGAACGGATGCTCCCGGACAGTGAGCTGAGCGAGCTGCTGTGGGGCGGACGCCCGCCCGCGACGTTGAACGCCCAGATCTACACCTACGTCTCACGCCTGCGGAAGCTGCTGGGCGACGACGCGACCATCGTCCGGCGCTCCAAGGGATATCTGCTGCGGATCGGCGCCTGCCGGTTCGACCTCAGGGACTTCGACGACCAGTGCCGCCACGGCCAGGCCGAGCTGTGCGGCGGCCGGTACGCGGAATCGGCGCGGTCACTGCGTGCTGCCCTCACGCTGTGGCGCGGCCCCGCTCTGGCAGGGGTGTCCGAACACCTGGCGGCGGTGGAACGGCCGGGGCTGGAGGAAGCCCGGTTCACCGCGCTGGAGAGCCGGATCGAGGCCGACCTGGCGCTGGGCGGGCACGCCAGGGTGCTGCCGGAGCTCATCTCGCTGGTCCGCCAGCACCCGTTGCGCGAACGGTTCCGCGCTCAGCTGATGATCGGCTACTACCGCTGTGACCGGCAGGCTGACGCGCTCGCGCTGTACGACGACGGCCGGCGCGTGCTCGCCGAGCAGCTGGGCGTCGATCCCGGCCGGTTGCTGCGGGACGTGCACCAGCGGATCCTGACCGCCGACCCGGTCATGCACTCACCGGCAGTGGCGCAGGTGTACGCGCGGTCCTGAGACGCCGATGGTGTGGAGCCCGCGGTACGGGCCCCACACCATCGACGCGTTCGGGGTCAGACGCCCGGCCAGGAGTGGAACTGGCGGCGGCCGTAGAGCAGGGGGGATCGGCCCTCGGTCCGCATCGAGACGCGGTAGGTCTCGCCGAAGACGACGATGTGATCACCTACGACCTCCCTGCGGGTGACGCGGCAGTCGGCGATCGCGTGCGCGTCCCGCCACAGGTGCGGGCCGCCCGCGGTGGGCGCGAAGTCCCACTCCACCGCGTCGAAGCGGTCGGGGTCGCCGGAGGCGAACAGCTCGGCCACGGCCTGAGCGCTGGCGTGCAACAGGTTCACCGTGAACTTGGCGCTGTCCAGCATCGCGGCCAGGGTCGGGCTGCCGTTGCGCAGGCAGACCAGCAGGGTGGGTGGTTCCAAGGTGACGCTGCACAGCGACGAACAGGTCATGCCCCACGGGCGGCCGGAGCCGTCGGTCGTCGTCACGATCGCCACGCCGGTGGGGAACTGGGTCATGAGCGCGCGGAACTCGGCCGTCGCGCCGGAGAGCGGCCTGGTCGGAAGATCGGTCATGACACACCCTTCGAGCTGAACGAGAAAGCCTCGTGAATGACCCGCGGCCGGGGGGTGGTGGGTCATTCACGAGGCGATGCGCGGACATCTGCCGGGCTGTATTTACTTGCCGTGCAGCTGCCGCAGGTACTCGTAGGTCGACGGCAGGGTCTCGACCAGTTCCTTCTGCTTGCGCTTGATCTCCGCGAAAACGGTCTCGGCGCGGTCGACCGAGTCGAGCCGGTTGGCCAGCGAGGGCAACGTGTGACCGGGCTCGAAACCGAGTCCGGCGAAGATGCAGTAGTAGTTGCTGTTGTTCCAGAAGTTGCGGAACTCGGTCTCGAAGTTCGCGTAGTAGGACGATTCGTCGGCGATCGGCATGTTCACCGGAAGGCCCGCCCGGTACATCTCGATCTTCTCGGTGATGTCGTCGGCGAGCACGAGGTCCTTGCAGGCGCGCCAGAACGGCGTGTCGTTGCGGGGCGCGAACGTGAAATGGGCCTGGACGAAGTCGCGCGAGTCGTCGAACATCGTCTCGATCTCGCTGTTGAACCGCTGGGCGAGAATCGGGTCGAAACGCTTGTCGGGGAAGTGCTTCGCGAGCTGGAACAACGCGGCGTAGATGAAGTAGATGCCGGTTGACTCGAGCGGTTCCAGGAAGCACGAGGAAAGGCCGATGCTGACGCAGTTGCGCACCCAGGCTCGGCGGTTGCGGCCGACCCGGAAACGCACCTGGTTCAGCTTCTGCTTCTCGGGGTCGAGACCCCACATCCGGCAGAACTCCTCGGTCGCCTCGTCCTGCGACTGGAAGCGGCTGGAATACACGTACCCGGTGCCGAAACGGCCGAGCATCGGGATCTTCCAGGTCCACCCCGCCGTCATGGCGATCGCCGAGGTGTACGGCTCGACGCCGCCCTCCTCGTCGTCGTGCGGCACCGCCGTGGCCACCGCCCGGTCGTTGAGCAGGTGGTCGCTCATGTCCAGGAACGGTTCCTTCATGGCCTGGTTGATCAGCAGGCCGCGGAAGCCGGAGCAGTCCACGAACAGGTCACCCGTGATGGTGCGACCGGTCTTCGTCTTGAGCGCGGAGATGTGGCCGCGCTGGTCGATGACGACCTCGGTCATCTCGTCCTGCACGTGGACGGCGCCCTGCTTCTGCACGGCGAACCGGCGCAGGAAGTCGGCGACCAGGTTCGCGTCGAAATGCCACGCGTAATTGGTCCACTTCGTGCCGTCCATGTACCTCGGCGAAAGGTTCTTGTCCATCACCGGAGGCTCGCGGTAACAGGCGTAGTCGAACGGCTCGTCGGTCTGACCGGTGAGCTTCTTGTGCGTCCAGTGGTGCGACAGCGGCAGGTTCTCGTGGTTCGGCAGCAGGCCGAACAGGTGGTAGTAGTGGTCCCCGCCGTCGCGATAGGGGCGCGCCGTCGCGTCGCCGGTTCCGGGGGTGCGCCAGTTGATGAACTTGATGCCCATCTTGAAGCTGGCGTTGCACTCCCGCATCCACTCCTCCTCGGCGATCCCGAGGAAGTCGAACAGCGTCTTGTGCAGGTTCGGCACCGTCGCCTCGCCGACGCCGATCTTCGGAATGGCCGGCGCCTCCAGAACGGTGATGGTGACACCCGGCCCCAGCGCTTTGCCGAGATACGCGGCGGTCATCCAGCCGGCCGTGCCGCCACCCAGGACGACGACGTCCTTGATTCTGTGGTCTTCCGTCACCAGTAGTCCTCCGGTCGATGGTCTGGGGCGACACGGATTGGCTGTCGAAATTCAGCTCCGGTGCGTGGTCCGAGTCGCTGCCGACCCTGTCACGGAAGTGTCCAGATTATCTATAGAAACTCTATTACCAGGGCGTGTCAGCGCGCGGTAAGCGTCGTGTCAGCGCATTTCGGCAACATGAGCGCACCGCGACTTCGGGAGACGACTCATGACTGCTGTGCGCCCGGCCGATCCGCTGCCGTTGTCAGGTGGTCAGGCCGACATCTGGTTCGACGAGAAGCTGACCGGCGGTGGCGCGGCCTACACGATGGCCGGGTACCTGGACATCACCGGCCCGCTGGACACCGCGGTGTTCGCGGCGGCACTGCACCGCCTGTTCACCGAGGCCGAGGCGATCCGCGCCCGGTTCGTCGAGACCGCCGACGGGCCGCGGCAGGTGATCGAGCCACTGGCGGAACTACCGATGACCGAGGTCGACCTCACGGACGCGGAGGACCCGGAGCCTGCGGCGCTCGCGTGGATCCGCGACGAGATCGGCGCGCCCTTCACCGCCGCCGAGTTCCCGCTGTTCCGGCTCGGTCTGGTGCGGCTCGCGGCCGACCGCGTCATCTTCGCGATGGGCAACCACCACCTGCTGTGCGACGGGTTCAGCCACCTGATCCACTGGCGCCGGCTGGCGGAGATCTACGAGGCGCTGCTCGCCGGCACCGACCCGGCCGACGGCGCCCTGCCCGGCCTGGGCGAGCTGCTGGCCGCCGAGCGGCGCTACGCGGAGTCCGGGCAGGCCGAGGCCGACCGCGAGTTCTGGGGCTCCCGGTTCGCCGAGACCCCGGAGCCCGTCACGTTGTCGCACGTGGA
>JASLAV010000117.1 GCA_030146905.1 Lentzea sp.
CGATCTGGTTGCCGGGAGGGTCCGGCTGCTGCTGCGCCTTCTCCCGGTTCAGCCAGAGGTAACCCCCGGCACCGGCCGCGGCCAGCACGACGACCCCGATCGCGACGAACAGCGGCGTCCTGCTCCTCTTCGGCGGCGGAGCGGCGGGGAAGGGCGCCGGGAACTGCGCGACCGGTGGCGGCGTGATCCGGCGGGTGATCTTGCGGGTGGTGTCGTCGCTCACCCGGATGTTGTGAGTCACCTCACCCGGACCACCCTTCGGCTGCGCCGGCTGCCTGGCCATCCCGCCGGTCCGCTCCGGGTCGAGGCTGACAGCTCTGAGGGCACCGCGGGCGACGACCGTCTCCGGCTGGTCGATGCTCGTCGGCACCACGCGGGTGTGGTCGTGCACCAGCCGCGCGACCAGCGGGATCCGGCTCGACCCGCCCACCAGGAACACCCCGGCGAGCTGCCGGGGCGCGAGCCCGGCATCGCGGACGGCGCCGCCGAGCAGCGCGGCGGCCCTGCTGAGCGGCGCGGTGATCAGCTGCTCCAGGTCCGACCGGGTGACGTGCGCGTCCGGGAACGGCGGCGGCATCGGGACGTCGGTGTAGGCGTGCCGGGACAGCGTCTCCTTGGCACCCCGCACGTCCTGCCGCAACACCCGCCGCTTGCGCCTGTCGGCCATCTCACGGCCCTCGACGAGCTGCCGCCACGCCTCGGGGTCCTCGGCCGCCACGAGGCTGCCGACGTGCTCCAGCAACACCTGGTCGATGTCGGCGCCGCCGAAACTCGGGTCGCCCTTCGCCGACAGCACCCGGAAGCTCTTGCCGTTGCGCGCCACGACGCTCGCGTCGACCGTTCCGCCGCCGAGGTCGAGCACGGCCAGCGCGGCACCGTCCGGAATGGAGTGGCTCGCGGAGTGGAAGACGGCCGCGGCCACCGGCTCGGGCACGAGGGCCAGTTCGCGGCCAAGCCCGCGCGCCGCTTGCACGAGGACGCGCGTGCGCACCGTCCCCCAGTCGGCGGGATGAGTCAGGACGAGAAGATCCACGGGCGCCCCGCCACCCACGCGCCGTGCTTCGCCCACGGCCCGTGTCAGCACCGCGCGCACAACGTCCACAACGGGCAGCACAGAACTGCCGAGCAGCAACTCCCCCTCGTCGACACGACGCTTCGGGTGTGGCTCGTAGCGGGCAGGGTCCACCGCGGCCTGGCGCTCGGCCTCCTGACCGACGAACAACGTCCCGTCGGCGGCGGCGAACACGGCGGACGGCACCAGCGGCTGGCCGTCGAACACGACGACCTGCGGCTCCCGGCCGTGCGCGGAGATCGCGACGCAGGTGCTCGACGTGCCGAAGTCGACCGCGACGTGCAGGCTCATGCACCTTCCCCTCTTTCGCGCACATGCTTACCCGATGGGACCGGCCAGGACGACACGGATGGCCAACCTCGCCTCACCGGGGTGCGGGACCGGTCACCAGGGCGAGCTTCGCCTCGAGCCCCGCGGCACGGTCGTCCGCGACCGCTCGCGCCAGTTCCAGCCCCCGCTCCCAGGCGCGCACCGCGTCGTCGTGCCGTCCGAGCCGGAACAGCAGCGGGCCCATGTCCTCGTCGAGCACGATGATCTCCTCGCGCACGTCGTTGAACCTCCGCAGCACGTCGAGGCAGCGCTCGAACTGCGACAGCGCCTCGTCGAGCCGGTTCAGCGCGGACAGAGCCATCGCGGTCAAGGCGTCCACCCTCGCGTCGAGGTACTCGTCACCGGCCTTCAGGATGGCGGCACGTGCCCGCTCACCTGCCTCGAGAGCATCGGCGTACCGGTGCATGGCGTTGAGCGATCCGACGAGGTTGGCGTTCGAGACGCACTCCAGGTGCCGGTCACCGATTTCCGCCGCCAGCTCGGCACAGCGGCGGAAGCAGTCCAGGGACTCCTCCACCCTGCCCAGGTTGATGTACGAGTGGCCCATGTTGTTCAGGCTGGACGCCTCCGCGCTGCGCTCGTCGGTCTCGCGCACGAGGGGGAGCGCGGTCACGAAGGTCCGCAACGCGTCCTCGTACCGCTGCGCCTCGGCGTAGAGCCCGCCCAGCTTCGCCGCGCTCAACCCTTGCTCACGCCTGGTTCCGAGCCCCTGGACCGCCTCCAGCACCGGGATCAGATCGCGGGCGCGAGTTCGTTCGACGTAGGTGTGCGTGCGCAGGTGAACCGGGATCATCTGGGCCAGCAGGTGCCAGCCGCGGCTGATGGCGGCGTACGTCAGGGCGCAGAGGTTGTCCCACTCGGTGCGGCACCAGGCGAGCGCGTCGAACCGGGACGAGAACTCCATCGCGACGACGCGGGTCGAGAACTCGGCGAACATCACCTGCTGCGCTCCGTGGTGGGCCACCGACTTCACCAGGGTGCCGACGTACCACTCGGTCAGCCGCAGGGCGGCGGCCTCGTCGTCACCGCACAGCTCGCCGGCGTAGGCGCGAAGGAGGTCGTGCAGGTCGTAGCGACCAGGCGAGTGCGACTGCACGAGGTGGTCGGCCACGAGCCGTTCCAGCAACCTCCGAGCCTGCGCGACGGTCACGTCGGCCAGCGCGGCCGCGGCGCTGACGTCGAAGTCGGGTCCAGGGTGGACGGACAGGAGCCGGAACATCCGGGCTTCCTCCTCACCCAGCGCCCGGTACGACCACGAGAACACCGCACGCACGTCGACGTCCTCGAAGTCGCTCAACGCGTCGAGCCGCTCGGTGCGCAGTTCGGTGACGAACTCGCGGAGCGGAACGTCCGGGAAGCGAGCCACCCGTTCGGCGAAGACGCGCAACGCGAGCGGAAGCCCGGTGCACCGCGCGGCGATCTCCCGCACCGCATCGGGTTCGGCGGCGAGACGCTCCGCGCCCAGCACCGCGGCGAGCAGGGCGTGCGACTCGTCGTCGTCCAGCTGTCGCAACGCGGTCGTCGTCACGCTGTGCCGGGCGACGAGCGGGCGGAGCTGGTTGCGGCTCGTGATGATCACGCGCACGCCGGAGTCGCCCGGCAGCAGCGGGAGCACCTGACGGCTGGAGGCGACGTTGTCCAGCACGAGCAACAGCCGCCGTTCGGCCAGTTCGCTGCGCAGCAACGCGAACCGTGCGTCCTCGTCGGCGGGCGCGGTCTTCACGCCGAGCCCCAGCAGCAGGATCTCCGCAGCCCGCACGGGACTGATCGGCTGCGCCTCCGGGTCGAACCCCCTGAGGTTCAGGTACAGGTCGCCGTCCGGGAACTCGGAGCGCACCTCGTGGGCCCAGCGCAGCGCCAGCGCCGTCTTGCCGACGCCGCCGGCACCGTGCACCACCACGATCCCGTCCGACTTGGTCAGCGCGGCGAGCTCCTCGGTGCGGCCGACGAAGTTGTGCACACCGGCGGGCAGCTGCCGGGGCACCACGCGACGGGCGACGTTGCCGACGTCCGCGCGGAGGATCCGCTCGTGCAGATCGCGCAGCGGTGGGCCGGGGTCGATGCCGAGCTCGCCCACGAGCCGTTCGCGGATCTCCTGGTAGGCCGCGAGCGCCTCCGCCTGCTGCCCCGAGCGGTAGAGCGCCAGCATCAGCTGGCGCCAGAACGTCTCGCGCAACGGGTGCTCGGCGACCAGCGACCGCAGCTCGGCCACGAGCTCTCCCGCACGTCCCCTGCCCAGGTCGGCTTCGATCCGCTGTTCCAGCACGGCGAGGCGTTCGCCGACCAGCAGCGGCACGTCGTCGCGGTGCAGCCGGTCGGACCTGACGTTCCCGAGCACCGGCTCTCGCCACAGCGCCGCGGCGGCGGTGAAGTCGCGGGAACTCACCAGGGCGCGGAACCGCAACAGGTCCAGCTCGTCCTGGCCGACTTCGACGAGGTAGCCACCGCGGGAGGTGCGCACGCGGTTCGCGGCGCCGAGCGAGGTGCGCAGGCGGGCGACGACCATCTGCAACGTCTTGTGACCGCGACCGGCCGTCGGCGGATCGCCGTCCCACACGCGATCGACCAGCTCGTCCACCGGCACGAACTGGTTGGGGCGCAACAGCAACGTCGCCAGCAGGACGCGGCCGCGCCCGGCGGGGACGGGCACCGGTGCGCCGTGGAGCAGGACCTCCAGGGGACCGAGCACGCGGAACTCGACGCTCATGCTCTCCGCCCTCCTCGATGATCGACGACTATGCCATCCGGCCGGATGCTTCCCGCGGCTGCGGCACGGCTCCTCGACATCTGCGGCGACCTGGGTGAGACCACCTGGGGGTGGGGCATCGGCCCGGCGGTCGTGAGCTCGTCGGCCAGCTCGCGCAGGGACGTGCCCGGATCACCGGCGGCCCTCGACGCCGCGGCGGTCAGCGGGAGCGGCAGTCCACCGCAGAACGCCACGAGCTCCGCGACGGCATCGGGTTCGGCCGCCACGCGGTCCTCGCCGAGGTGGGCGGTGAGCAGCGCGACGGCGTCCTCGTCGCCCAGCACGCCGACCGCCACCGGCACCGCGCCCTCGCGGACGACGAGGCCGGTGAACCTGTTGCGGCTGGTGACCACGGCCAGGCAACCGCGCCCGGCGGGCAGCAGCGGGCGGACCTGCTCGACGTCGCGGGCGTTGTCGAGGAGCACCAGCACCCGGCGGTCGGCGACGACGCTGCGGTAGAGCGCCGCGCGTTCAGGCAGGTCAGCGGGAACCCTGCCGCAGGGGACCCCGAACGCGCGGAGGAAGCCGGCCAGCACCTCGGAGGGGTCGGCGGGATCGGCGGACGGGTCGAAGCCGCGCAGGTCGGCGTGCAGCTGCCCGTCGGGGAAGCGGCCGGCGATCGCGTGCGCCCACCGCACGGCCAGCGCGGTCTTGCCCACGCCTGCCGCGCCGTCGATCGCGGTGATCACCACGGCCGCACCACCGGTGGCGGCGGCGGCGAGCCTGGCCAGTTCCGCGTCCCGTCCAGCGAAGTGCGGATCGGGCGCGGGCAGCTGCCGCGGCACGTCGGCGCGCGACGCCGGGTCGAGCAGGCGTTCGCGCAGGTCGCGCAACGGCTGACCGGGCTCCACACCCAGCTCGTCCGCGAGGTGGTCGTGGATCTCCCCGTACGCGGCGAGCGCCTCCTGGGGCCTGCCCGCCTGGTGCAGCGCGTGCACGAGCTGGGCCCAGAACCCCTCGCGCAACGGATGTTCCCGCGTCAGCTCGCGCAGCTCGTCCACGAGTCCCGCACCGCGCCCCCGCGCCAGGTCGGCCTCGACGCGCCGGCCCCGCACGACGAGCCGTTCCTCGACGAGCGGCGGCACGTCCTCGCGGTGCAGGTGCGGCGAGTCGACGTTGGACACCACCTCACCGCGCCAGCAGGCCAGTGCGGCGGCGAACTCGCCGTCGGCGGCGAGACGGCGGAACCTGGTCAGGTCCAGCAGTGCCGGATCGACCTCGGCGAGGTAGCCGCCGGTCGCGGTGCGGATGCAGTTGGCGTCACCGAGCGCGATCCGCATCCGGCGCACGACCATCTGCAACGTCTTGTGGGCCCGGTCGAGGGTGGGCGGCTCGCCGTCCCACAGCCGGTCCACCAGCTCGTCGACGGACACGAACTGGTTGGGGCGCAACAGCAGTGTGGCGAGCAGCACACGCCCTCGGCCTACCGGCAACGGGATCGGCACTCCGTCGCACAGCGCCTCCAACGGTCCGAGGACGCGATACTCGACCTTCATGGCTCCTCAACGACTCGTCCACCGCGGATGTTGACTGTGCGGCACCGGCCACCCCGGCCCGGCGGTGAGGTCATCCGCTCGTTCTCCACCGAGAGCACGCCGCAGACCGACGTCGCGTTGCCGCACGGCAACAGCCAGTTCAGATGGTGTGTGATCACGGTGTGAGCGAAGTGTGAGCGGCGTCGGGCAGAGTTCTCCTCAGCGGTGCTGGTGGCGAGGTTCCTGGGGGGCCACCAGCACCGCTCACCAGTTCCCGGGCAGGGGCGGCGAGCTTCACCGCGGCAGGACCGGCCTCTCGTCCAGCAGCGACAGCCGCGAGCGCACCACCTCGACCTGGCCGTCGCCCAGCTCGTCGTAGACGTCGAGCGCCGCGAGGTAGTGGCCGCGGGCCGCGTCCCGTTCGCCCAGCTCCCGCTTCATGTCGGCCAGCCGCACCAGCGTGTCGGCCTGGTAGTGCCGGTAGGACAGCGCCTCCTGCAGCTCCACGGACCTGAGGTAGTTCGCCTCCGCCTCCTCGTAGCGGCCCAGCGCTCGGTAGATGCTGCCGAGCGTGTCGCGGTTCGAGGCGACGACGGTGTCGCGTTCGTCCGGCACCAGGTCCAGGTACATGTCGCGGGCCTGCTCGGCGTGCGCGGCCGCTTCGACGTGGCGGCCGAGCTCGTGGTGCACGAAGGCCAGCGACGCCGAGACGCTGGCCAGCTCGATGCGGTCGCCGCTGCGCAGGGCCGCCTCCATGGCGCGCCGCAACGGGTCGAGGGCGCGCTCGTACTCGCCCTGCCGCCCCAGCAGGTAGGCGAGGCCGCGCAGGTCGTTGGACAGCCCGATCAGGTCGTCGAGCCGTTCGTCCAGCGCCACGGCCGCGCGCAGCTGGCGTTCGGCCTCCTCGAACTCCTGCTCCGGCACCAGGCACGACACCAGGCCCCGGCGGGCACGGCACTCCCCTTCCAGGTCACCTGCCCGGCGCGCGGCCGCGATGGCCAGCCGCTGCAACCGTTCCCCCTCGCGCCAACGGCCGGTGGCCACCAGGAAGTGGCGGATCGCCCACACCGTGCGCCACACGTGACCGTCGAAACCGGCCTCACCGGCCAGGGCCACCGCCGCACCGAGCACCGCGCGTTCCCCCGCGTACCAGCGGTCCGCAGCGGTGCTTTCCTCGAACGCCAGCACGACGGCGCCGGGAGCGGGGTCCGGTGTGGTGATGGGCTGGCGCAACGGGTCGGAACGGGCGGTGGCGGCCAGCGCGGAGTGCATCAGGTGGTCGAAGAACCGCTGCAGCGCCTCACGACGTTCCTCGGCGGACAACCGATGAGCCGCCTCCTCCGCCGCGTACGCACGCATCAGGTCGTGCAACCGGTAGCGGTCGTCCTGGCCCGTGATCAGGCTGTAGCGGGCGAGCTCGTCCAACGCCTCCCCTGCCGGCGAACCCATGAGGCTGCTCGCGGCCGGCTCGGTCACGTCGGGACCGGGGTGCAGGCCGAGCAGCACGGACAACCGCGCTGCCACCGGGCTCAGGCACCCGGACGTCCACGAGAACACCGCCCGCACGCTGGTCAGCGGGTCATCGGTGTCCAGCGCGTCGAGCGCGGCGTGTTCGAGCTCGTCCACGAGCACGTCCAGCGGGTACTGGTCGAGCGTCGCCCGTGCCGCCACCACGGCCAGCGCCAGCGGCAGCCCCGCGCACAGCTCGACCAGCCGGGTGGCGGCGACGGGATCGGCAGCGACCCGGTCCGCACCGACCCTGCCGCCGAACAGCACCATCGACTCGCCGGGGTCCAGCACGTCGAGCCCGAACGCGCGGTCGTGACCGACCAGGCCCCGCAAGCGGTTGCGCGAGGTGATCACGACCAGGCTGCGGGAGCCGCCCGGCAACAGCGGGAGCACCTGCTCCACGTCGCGGACGTTGTCGAGCAGCACCAGGACCCGCCGCCGCGACAACACCTCGCGGTAGCTCGCCAGCATCGCCTCGGTGCCCGCCGGGATCTCGTCCGCGGGCACGCCGAGCGCCAGCAGGAAGTCGCGGGCCGTGCTGATCGGGTTCACCGGCTCACCGGTGGGGTCGAACCCGCGCAGGTCGCTGTGGAGCTGCCCGCCGGGGAACCTGCCCGCGACCCGGTGGGCCCACTGCACGGCGAGCGACGTCTTGCCGATGCCACCGCTGCCGTTGATCACCACGACGAGCCTGCCGGACCCCAGCACGGTGTCGAGCCCGTCCAGTTCCTGCTCCCTGCCGACGAAGTGCGGCAACGCCGTCGGCAGCTGCCTCGGCACGTGGTGCGGCACCTGCGCGGGCACGCCTCCCGCGAGGACCTGGTGCTGCGCCGCGCGCAGCCGCGGCCCCGGCCCGACGCCGAGCTGGTCGTCCAGCAGGGCCACGACCTCCTGGTAGGCGGCGAACGCGTCCGCCTGCTGGCCGCCGCGGTGCAGCGCGACCACCAGCTGCGCCCAGAAGACCTCGCGCAACGGGTGCCGGTGGGTGAGCGTTCTCAGCTCCGGCACCAGTTCCGCCGCGTCGCCGCGCAGGAGGTCCGCGTCGATCCGCCGTTCCAGCGCCCTCAGGCGTTCCTCGGCCAGCAGTGGCACGAGGTCGCGGTGCAACGACTCCGACGAGACGTTCGCCAGCACCGGCCCCCGCCACAACGCCGTCGCCGCCGCGTGATCGCCGGCGTCCAGGTGGGCGCGGAACCGCAGCAGGTCGAGCTGGCCCGGCTCGACGACCGCCGCGTAGCCGCGGGCACCGGTGCGCACGCAGTTCGCCGCACCGAGCGCACGCCGCAGTCTCGTCACGATCATGTGCAGCGTCTTGCCCGCGCGGTCCGCACTGGGCGGCGCGCCGTCCCACAACCGTTCGACGATCTCGCCGACCGGCACGAACTCGTTGGGGCGCAACAGGAGGGTGGCGAGCAACACGCGGCAGCGGCCGGCGGGGACGACGACCGGAACGCCGTCGAGCAGGACTTCGAGCGGGCCCAGCACGCGGTACTCGACTCGCACGTCGCCGCCTCCCCGGTGTCGCCGAGCGCCGAGTGTAGGTGCGGGAACCCGTTGTGTGACCGAAGTGTGAGCGCGACCGTGCAAAGTGCTGATCAGCCGGACGACGACGGTGGCACGGATCTTGGGGGGCGGGTCGCCGTCGTCGGTCTCCGTCCCGGCAGCCCCTCCCCAGTGGGTCTGCCAGGACGGGACGCGGTCATGGGGGAACCGGACAGTCCCCTGCTGTTCGGTTGGGCCCGCGGCTTCGGCCGCGGGCCCTTTTTTCGTGCCACGACGACTCGTGGGTGGCCCCGCCGAAAGGCGGGACCACCCACGAGGTCGTCCGGCGGGAACTAGTCGGGCTGGATCCAGGCGAACTGGATGCGCTGCTGACCGTGCTTGCGGGTCACCATCGTGCCCCGGCCGGGAGGCTGCGGCGACGGCTTGAGGTTGCCGACGATGTTGCCCTCCTCCTTCGAACCGGAACCGACGAACAGCGGCGCCGAGATCTCCTTCAGCTTGCCGAGCACCGGGTCGTACATCGCGCGGGACGCACCACCCATGCGGCGGGCCAGGATGACGTGCAGACCGACGTCCTTGGCCTGCGGGATGAACTCGGCCAGCGGCTGCAACGGGTTCGCGGCGCCCTGCGGAGCCACGAGGTCGTAGTCGTCCACGATGATGAACACCTCGGGACCGCTCCACCAGGAGCGGTTGCGGAGCTGTTCCTGCGTCACGTCCGGGCCGGGCATGCGCTTGGTGAGCGAGCCCTTGACCTCCTGGACGTTCTGCGTGAGCTGGGCGCCCGACACGGCGTAGCTCAGCAGGTGGTCCGTGTCGATGAAGCCGAGCAGCGTGCGGCGGTAGTCCGCGAGCAGGATCAGCGCCTCGGACGAGGTGTAGCTGGTCATGATGCCGCGGATGATCGTGCGCAGCATGTTCGTCTTGCCAGACTCGCCGTCGGCCAGCGTGAAGAAGTGCGGGTCCGCGTCGAAGTCCATGTAGACCGGCGCGAGCTCGTCCTCGTTGACGCCGACCGGGACCAGGTGGCCGCGGTTCGGGTTGCTCTGCTGGACCTGCGCCATGAACTGCCCGTAGTCGAGCAGGTCGGGCAGCATCCTGACCTGCGGGGCGCGCGGGCCCTGCCAGGACTGGTTGAGCTTCATGCTGAGGTCCTGCACGCCCTGCGAGATCGTCGTCGGGTCCTGCAGGGTGTCGATGCGCGGCAGACCGGTGAGGAAGTGCAGCTTGTCACCGGTGAGACCGCGGCCGGGACGACCGGGCGGCACGTTGACCGCGACCTTGCGGTCGATCTCGGACTCGCTCGGGTCACCGAGGCGCAGCTCGAACCGCGTGCCGAGGAGGTCCTTCATCGCGGGACGGATCTCCGCCCACCGGTTGGCGGCGACGATCACGTGCACGCCGTAGGACAGGCCCTGCGCCGCCAGCGCCTGGACCTGCGGCTCGACCATCTCGAACTCCTGGCGGAAGTTCATCCAGCCGTCCACGACCAGGAACGCGTCGCCGAACGCGTCGTCGTTGATCTCACCGCGGCGCTTGCGGTTGCGGAACTCGGCCATCGAGTCGATGCGCTGCTCGCGCCAGCGCAGCTCGCGCTCGGTGATCAGGGTCTGCAGCTCGGCCACCATGCGGCGGACCTTGTCGACGTCGAGACGCCCGGCGAACCCGCCGACGTGCGGCATGTCCTCCATCGACGCGAGCGTGCCACCACCGAGGTCGATGCAGTAGAACTGCGCCTCCTGCGGCGTGTGCGTCAGCGACATCGACGCGATGATCGTCCTGAGCAGCGTCGACTTGCCCGACTGCGGGCCGCCGACGACCGCGCCGTGGCCGGCGGCGCCGGCGAAGTCGGCCCACAGCAGGTCGCGGCGCTGCTCGAACGGCTTGTCGACCACGCCGACCGGGATCTGCAGCACGCCGTTCGCCGGGTAGCCCGGTGACGTGAGACCGCGGTCCTGCGTCACGTCGAGCGGCGGCAGCATCGTGTCCATCGTCGGCGGCTCGTTGAGCGGCGGCAGCCACACCTCGTGCGCGGGCGGGCCCTGGCCGACGAGGCGGTTGACGATGAGCTCGAGCTGGGTCGGCTCGTTCGTGTCCTCCTTGACCGGCGCCGCCTCGACCTTGACCGGCTCGAGCGGCCGCTCCGGCTCCTTCGGGATCTCGATGAAGTCCGGTACGAAGAACCGCGGGCGCTTGTCGCTGCGCACCGCCACCGACTCGCCGACGGACTGCATGCCGGACGGCCGGTAGGTGCCGGAGACGTAGAGCGCCTTGAACCTGGTCAGCGGCATGCCCTGCACGCTGAGGTAACCCGAGCCGGGGATCGGCGGCAGCTCGTAGGCGTCCGGCACACCGATCGCCGCACGGGACTCCGCCGCGTTGAACGTCTTCAGACCGATCCGGTACGAGAGGAACGTGTCCAGACCGCGCAGCTTGCCTTCCTCGAGCCGCTGCGACGCGAGGAGCATGTGCATCTGCAGCGACCGGCCGACACGACCGATCTGGAGGAAGATGTCGATGAAGTCCGGCTTCGCCGTCAGCATCTCGGAG
>JASLAV010000216.1 GCA_030146905.1 Lentzea sp.
CTGCCGGCCGTGCTGGAACGGCTGCGCACCGAACGCCGTCAGCTCGCCTGCGTGCTGGACGAGTTCGGCGGCTTCGCCGGGATCGTCTCGCTGGAAGACCTCGCCGAGGAACTCGTCGGCGAGATCCACGACGAGGACGACCTGTTCGAAGAAGTGATCGAACGCCTCGACGACACCAAGTGGCAGGTCCCCGGACGCATGCGGCTGGACGAGGTCGAGGACACGACCGGCGTCGCGCTGCCGACGGATGACGCGTACGACACCGTTTCCGGTCTCGTGCTGCACCGGCTCGGCCGCACCGCCGAGGTGGGCGACGAGATCGAGCTGGACGACGTGACGGTGCTGGTCACCGCTGTGGCACGCAACGTGCCCGAGACCGTGGTCGTGACGTCACGGGTTCGGGAGGAGGCTCGATGAGCACCGGAATGTCTCTCGCGATCTCCTTCGTCCTGCTGGCGCTCAACGCCTTCTTCGTCGCCGCCGAGTTCGCGTTGATCGCGTCCAAGCGGCACAGGCTGGAGCAGGAAGCCGAGACGTCGCGTGCGGCACGAGCCGCCGTCGCCGGCGTGCGCGAGCTGTCGCTGATGCTCGCGGGTGCCCAGCTCGGCATCACGCTGTGCACCCTCGGACTCGGCGCGCTGGCCAAACCGGCCGTCGCCGACCTGCTCGACCCGCTGCTGACGGCGGTGGGCCTGCCGGAGGGTGTCGCGTACGGCGTCGCGTTCGCGATCAGCCTGTTGCTGGTCGTGTTCCTGCACATGGTCGTGGGTGAGATGGCGCCGAAGTCGTGGGCGATCTCGCACCCCGAGAAGTCCGCGCTGATGCTGGCGCTGCCGTTCCGCGCGTTCGCGCACTCCGTTCGCTGGATCCTCAGCGGACTCAACAGGACGACCAACGGCCTGCTGCGGCTGATGAAGGTCGAGCCGCAGGACGAGCTGGCCCAGGCTCACCGGCCTGAGGACCTGCGCCTGCTGGTGCGGCAGTCCGCCGAGCACGGCCTCATCGGTGAGCACCAACAACGACTGCTGACCCGCATGCTGCAGGTGCAGAAGACGACGCTGCGCGAGGTCATGGTGCCGATGGGGGAGACCTCCACCGTCACCGAGCACACCACGGCCCGCGCGATCGAGCGCCGCAGCTTCCAGTGTGGACGGTCACGCTTCCCGGTGACCGATCTGCGCGGTCGCTACGTCGGCCTGGTGCACATCCGCGAGGCCATGCGTGCCACGGCACGTGGCGAGGACCCGGACGCCCGCTCCTTGATGGGCCCCGTGCTCACGCTGGAAGCCGGAATGCCGGTGGCCGCGGCCGTCACCGCGATGAAGGCGGACCGCGCGCAACTCGCGCTCGTGTCCGACGACGACCGCGTGGTCGGCATCGCGGCGCTGGAAGACCTGCTCGAAGAGCTCATCGGCGACTTCGACGACGAGACCGACGCACCGCGTGTCGCGGTGCGCCAGAACTAACTCACACCCAGTCCCCGCAGGAGGAGACTTGTTCAAGCGGATGCTCAGCGCGTTCGGCGTCGGCGGCCCGTCCGTCGACACCGTGCTGGACTCGCCACACGCCGCGCCCGGCCAGGTGGTCACCGGGCAGGTGCGCATCCAGGGCGGCAGCGCGGACGCCGAGATCGGCCAGGTCGTGCTGTCCCTCGTCACCCGCGTCGAGGTCGAGCACGGTGACCACGAGTTCGGTGGTGTGTCGGAGTTCTTCCGCATGATCGTGCAGCAGGGCGTGCGCGTCCCCGCCGGTCAGCTGATCTCGATCCCGTTCCAGCTGCCGATGCCGTGGGAGACCCCGATCACCGCGGTCGGTGGCGGCCCGCTGCCCGGCATGACCGTCGGCGTGCGCACCGAGCTCGTGATCGCGGGTGCTCCCGACAAGGGCGACCTCGACCCGGTCCTGGTGCACCCGCTGCCGTCGCAGGACGCGGTGCTCAACGCGTTCGGGCAGCTCGGTTTCTCGTTCCGCAGCGCGGACGTCGAAGCCGGTCGCCTGCACGGCGTGCCGCAGGAGCTCGGCTTCTACCAGGAGATCGAGTTCTTCCCGCCGGCCCAGTTCGCGGGCGCCGTCCAGCAGGTCGAGCTGACGTTCGTGGCGAACCCGCACGAGCTCTACGTGATCCTGGAAGCCGACAAGCGCGGCGGCATGTTCTCCTCCGGTGGTGACGCGTTCGGTCACTTCCGCGCATCGCACCAGGAGGCCCAGGGCACCGACTGGGCGTCGGCCATCAACGGCTGGCTCGCCCAGGTCGCCCAGCGCGGTCACGCGAACCCGGCGTTCGGCGGCGGGCACATGGGCCACAACCCGGCGTTCGGCGGCCAGCCCGGCTACGGCCACCAGCCCGGCTACGGCGGCCACCACGGCTATGACCAGCACGGCCACCACGGTGGTCATCACCGCAGCGGTCCCGGCATCGGTGGCGTGGTCGCCGCGGGTGCGGCGGGCGTCGTCGGTGGAATGGTCCTCGGTGAGGTCGTCGAGGAGGTCTTCGAGGACGGCGGCGACTTCGCCTTCGGCGAGGAGTGATCCACGGGTGCGGCAGGCGATCACCACTTCCAAGGGTCTTCGTCTGCCGCACCACCCACATCTGTGTCCGGGCCAAGTGCACCAGGCCCTACCTGCGTCACAACTGAAACGGCGGAGCAATGGCACTCACAACATTGAGCAGGCCACGTGACAACCGCAGGATCGCCGGCGTGTGCGCCGGGCTCGCGGCGAGGTGGGGGATGAAGCCGGGCACGGTCCGGCTGCTGTTCGTGCTCTCCTGCCTGTTGCCCGGCCCGCAGTTCGTCGTCTACCTCGTGCTGTGGGTGATCATGCCCAGTCGCTAGACGCGGCAGCAGACAGGTGCGGCAGGCTTCCGCCCTCCAAGGTCACGCTTGTCGCACCATTCTTCGTGAATTGAAGCCGCTGACAGGACGCTCGAACCGGAACGCGGTGGTGGAGCGTGTGCGCTGCTGAGCTGTCAGACGGAGACCTTGCCGCGCAACGCCTCCACTTCTTCGCGCAGCTTGCGGACCTCGGCCAAGATCTCCAGGGTGGCGGCCATTTCCTCGCGGTCGTGTTCCGCGTGCTCCTCGCTCACGTGGGTCTGCATCGCGCTCACCGCCACCGCGATGAGCAGGTTGAGCACGGTGAACGTCGTGATCAGCAGGTAGCCGACGAAGAA
>JASLAV010000334.1 GCA_030146905.1 Lentzea sp.
AGGCTCATCACGATGCAGTGTCCCAAGTGTCATGCGAACATGCGCACGTTCGACCGCATGGGTGTTCACATCGAGCAGTGCGACGGCTGCCGCGGGGTCTTCCTCGACTACGGCGAGCTCGAGTCCATCACGCGCCTCGAATCCCAGATGCAGGCTCCGCCGCCGGTGGCCCCGCCGCCCGCTGCCTACCCGCAGCCGGCTCAGCCCGCCTGGGGTGCCGCCCCGCAGCAGGTCCACCACCACCACGGCGGTCACGCCCCCGGCTACGGCGGCGGCTACGGCCACCGCAAGCACCGCGGCCTCGGCGGCCTCTTCTTCTCCTCCTGACGTGCGGCGGCCCCGGATCCCTGCTCCGGGGCCGTTGACGACTACCGAAAAAGTACGCGATAATCGGTAGTCAACGGGAGGAGCAGCCATGTCAGTCGCGACCGAGGCCGCCCAGATCCGCGACCTCTTCGACACGATCGAGGAACTCGAAGCCGTCGCCTCGTCCCTGGCAGAAGACGACGAACGCCGCCTCAGGCTCGACGGCGTGGTGGCGAAGACCCTGCGCCAAGCCCCGCCGGTTCGCCCCGTGGTGGCGGGTGAGCTCCTCGACCTGACCGAGAAGACCGTGAAGGCCTGGGCCCGCGAGGGCGTGCTGGCCATCCACAGCCAGGAACCGCGCATGCTGCTCGACACCGTGCGCCTGCACGAGGTCCTCCACCTCGTCTCCGACCTCCGCCGCGCCGGCAAGAACCGCGGCCTCCTCGACGAAGTCCACCGCCGCCTCAGCGACCAGTCGTTGCTCGAACGCTCCGACCTGGCCACCTCCCTGGACGAGATGCGCAGCGGCAGGGGACGCGTGGTCCGCTCAGCTTGATCCAGGTCGTAGAAACCCACACCGCACACGCCCAGGCCAACGGCCTGCGCGGCAGAGCCCGCGTGGCCTACGACCGCTTCCTCGACGAACTGGCCCACTCGGGCTGCGCCACCCTGGGCTACCGCGTGACGGGCCCGGAACCCCTCCCCCGCCTCTGCGTGAAGCACCTGCGCGGCGCCGACCGCGTGGTGGTCGCCTTCCCGTCCCCCGACGTCGTCTGGGTGCTCCTGGTGGGCCCGCACGACGACGACCCCGGCCTGGACCTCTACGAGGCCCTCTACGAGATGGCCGGCGTCCGACCCAAGCTCTCCGAGAAGCGCACCAAACCCCGCTGCTGCACCGACGAGTCCGGCGTACCGCCCCTGGTCGACGTGCACCTGGTGGACGACCTGGTCATCCGCGCCAGGGCTCTGGCGCGGGCGCGGCGCCGCTAGCCCTTCAACGCGGGCAGCAGGGCCTCGTCCACGATGGCGGCGATCTCCTCCGCCGTCGGCACACGCCCGAGGTCGATGGACAGCTTGAAGACCAGCGCCTCTCCGATCTGCGTGGTCACCGGCGTCAGCCGCAGCGGATCCACCCGTCTTCGGCTACGGGTTCGTGCAGATCGCCGGCAGGCAGACCGGCGACTGGCAGCACACCCGGCGCCTGCTCCGCCGGCGAAGCGGCTGGCTGTTCGCGTTCGGCACCGCCCACGCCCTGCTGCTGTTCTTCGGCGACGTCCTCGCCGCCTACGGCCTGGCCGGTCTGGTCCTGACCGGCGCCCTGTGCTGGCGGGACCGCTCACTGCTGCTGTTCGCGAGCGGCTGGTTACTGGTGCACGCCACCGCGATCACCCTGGCCGGCCTGCGGATCGCACGGTTCGGCGGGCCCACCGGCATGACCTCCGCCGCCGACCCGCTCGCCGCGCTGGGCGACCGGATGTCCCCCTGGGCGAGCCTGACCCCGTTCCTGCTGGGCGTCTGAGCCGCACGCCGCGACCTGTTGATCGAGCCGCACCGCCACATCCGGCTCCTGCGCACCGCGGCCCTGACCGAATCAGCACGGCCCCCCTCGGCGGCCTCCCCCTGGCCCTGCTGGACGCCCAGGCCTGGACGGGCGCACCGCCCGCGCTGGCCGTCCCCGCCTACGTCCTGCACGGCCTGACCGGCGGCCTGGGCTACGCGTCTCTGATCGGCCTGATCGCGGCCAGGACCCCCGCACCCGGCCGCGTGCTGGCCGCCTGCGGGCAACGGTCGATGAGCTGCTACCTGCTGCAGTCCGCGGTGTTCGTGGCGCTGTTCGTCCCGTACGCGGGCGGCCTCGGCACCCGTCTGGGCACAGCGGCGGCGTCCGGCATCGCCGTTGCCACGTGGCTGACCGGCGTCGTGCTGGCAGAGCTCCTGCGCCGCGTCGGGCGCCAGGGACCTGCGGAGACACTGCTGCGCCGGCTCACCCACGGCTCTCCGACAAAAAAAGTTGTCAAGACAGTCTGACTTGTCCTAGGCTCCGCTTCAACGACGAACGGAGATCACGATGTCCTTCCAGGCCTACCTCGACGGCGCGGAGAAGAAGACCGGCAAGACCCCGGCCGAACTGCTGGCGGCTGCCGCGGAGCGCGGTTACGACGGCACCACCAAGGCTGGCGTGGTCCTGGAATGGCTGAAGACCGACTACGACCTCGGTCGGGGTCACGGCATGGCGCTGTACCACGTGCTGAAGAACGGCACCGCGATCAGCGAGAAGCACGTGGGTTCCAGCGGCAGCCACCGCGACGAGTCCGCCACGCTCCGGCTCGACGGCATCGCCAACCGCTGACAGCCCCACCACGAACAAAACGGCCCCCGGAGCCAAGGCTCCGGGGGCCGTCATTGCACTGATGACTAGCGGTAGTCGCGACCGAAGTCGTAGTCGTCGAGCGGCACAGCAGCACCGGTGCCGGTTCCGAAGACGTCGGGCGTGTAGTACCCGTCGTCGTAGGACGGGATCGCGTACGCGGCGGCACGCGCTTCCTCGGTCGGCTGGACCTGGATGTTGCGGTACCGGTTGATGCCCGTACCAGCCGGGATCAACTTACCGATGATCACGTTCTCCTTGAGACCGATCAGCTTGTCGGAACGCCCGTTGATGGCGGCGTCCGTCAGCACGCGGGTGGTCTCCTGGAACGACGCCGCGGACAACCACGAGTCGGTGGCCAGC
>JASLAV010000344.1 GCA_030146905.1 Lentzea sp.
CGCGCACGTCGTCGGGCCGCTGCTGTGGGAGGCGAGCAGGGAGGTGCTCACCCCGCCGCCGGGCTCCGCCCCGCTGGTGATGATCGCACCGTCGACGGCGTGGACCGGGTCGGCCGGCATGGCCGAGATGACGCTGGAAGCGTTGCGGGGCAAGGGTGTGCGGGCCGTCGTGTCGACGTTCGCACCGGCTCCTGGCCTGCCGCCGTGGGCGCGTTCGGGTCCCGGTGGGCAGGACGAGCTGCTGCGCCGGTCGTCGGTGCTGGTCTGCGGTGGCGGGCACGGAATGCTGGTCAAGGCGTTGCGGGCCGCCGTCCCGGTCGTGGTCGTGCCGGGTGGCGGCGACCAGTGGGAGATGGCGAACCGGGTGGCGCGGCAGGGCAGCGGTGTGATCGTCAGGCCGCCGACCGTCGAAGGGTTACGGGACGCCGTGACGCGCGTTCTGGGCGAGCCGGGTTTCGCCGCTGCGGCTGCTCAGGCGGCTGCGTCGGGGAGTGCTGTTCGTGATCCTGTGGAAGTATGTAGGACTGCGTTGAGTCTTGCGCGATGAGAACGCTCTCCCCTTCAATGAGGGCATGCGCAGGTCAATGGTGATCCTCGTGGTGGCGGCGCTGGCGGTCTCGTCCGCCTCGCCGGCGGTGGCGCAGCGCGCCGCAGCTCCTGACCTCTATCCCGCGGTCGGCGCGGGAACGACCTTCCTCGACCACACCGGCCTGCTGGGCACCGTCCCGGAGCCGGCCTGGTACGAGGCGAACATCCCGTTCGTCGACATGCCGGACCGCGAGATCCGCGACACCTACTACTACCGCTGGCGGACCTACAAAGAGGCTCTCAAGTACACCGGCCAGAAGGACGGCTGGATCGTCTCGGAGTTCCTCGGTCCTGTCGGCTACTCCGCGCCGAACGGCGGCATCGTCGCCGCGGCGGGCCACCACGTGTACGAGGGCCGTTGGCTGCGCGACCACCGCTACCTCGACGACTACGTCGACTACTGGCTGCGCGGCTCCGGCGCGGGACCCAACCCCGCCACCGACTTCCTGAACAAGAACACCACCGACTGGGCCCACCAGTACTCGTTCTGGGCCGCCGACGCCGTCGCCGCCCGCGCCGCGGTCGACGGCCGCTCCCAGTTCGCCACCGACCGCCTGCCCGAGCTGATCCGCCAGTGGCAGCGCTGGTCGCCGCAGTTCAACCCCGACCTCGGCCTCTACTGGCAGACGCCGGTGTGGGACGCCATGGAGTACACGGCGAGCTCCTACCAGAGCCCGGATCCGTACCACGGCGGTGACGGCTACCGCCCCACGCTCAACGCCTACCAGTACGGCGACGCCCGTGCGATCGCCCAGCTCCTCAAGGCACGCGGCGACACCGCCGGCGCCCGCCAGTACGACCAGGCCGCCGACGCGCTGCGGTCCGCGCAGGAACGCTGGCTGTGGGATCCGAACGGCCAGTTCTACAAGCACGTCATGCGCGACGACAACCCCGGCCGCACGAAGCTCGCCGACCGCGAGTCGATCGGTTTCGTGCCCTGGTACTTCCACATGGCACCGGCCGGGAACAGCGCCGCGTGGGCGCAGCTGACCGACCCGCAGGGCTTCGCGGCGCGGTTCGGCCCGACGACCGCCGAGCGCCGCAGCCCGTGGTTCATGCGCGACGCGTTGAACGGCTGCTGCCGGTGGAACGGCCCGAGCTGGCCCTACGCCACCAGCCAGACCCTCACCGCGCTGGCGAACCTGCTCATCGACTACCCGGCCCAGTCCCACGTGTCCCGCGCCGACTACCTCTCGGTGCTGCGCGGCTACGCCCTGACCCAGCGCAAGAACGGCGCGCCGTACGTCGCGGAGGCCCACCACCCCGACGAGGACCGCTGGATCTACGACGGCCAGGGCCACAGCGAGGACTACAACCACTCGACCTTCAACGACAACGTGCTGTCCGGCCTGCTCGGCATCCGCCCGCAGCTGGGCAACGAGGTCCAGATCGCCCCGCTGGCACCGTCCACCTGGGACTACTTCGCCGCCGAGAACGTGCCGTACCACGGCCACAACCTCACGGTGCTCTGGGACCGCACGGGTTCCCGCTACGGCAAGGGCGCCGGCCTGCGCGTCTGGGTGGACGGCAAGCTCTCGCACAGCCAGCCCGGGCTGAGCCCGGTGCGCCTGTCGATCCCGGCCCGTGGTTCCGCCGAGCTGCCGGAGCTGGTCGACGACTTCGCCAACGTCAGCCGCACCGGCTACCCCACGGCGCGCGCCTCCCACAGCTACAGCGCCGACCCGCCCACCAAGGCGATCGACGGCCAGGACTTCCACCTCGACGTCCCCGGCACCCGGTGGACCTCCTACGGCAGCCCCAACGCCTCCGACTGGCTCGAGGTCGATCTCGGTGCGCCGACGCAGATCTCGGACCTGCGCGTCACCTTCTACGACGACGGGGGAGGCGTGCGCGTACCGACGTCGTACGACCTGCAGTACCGGGCCCCCGACGGTCAATGGCGCGCCATCCCCGGACAGCAGCGAAGTCCCTCATCACCGGTGGCGCGTCAGGTGAACCGCATCCTCGTGCAACCGGCACTGACCACGGACCGGGTCCGGATCCTGCCGCGCCGTGCCGACGGCGGAGCGGTCGGGATCACCGCGTTCTCGTCGTGGCGGTCTCCTGTGCGCGGGCTGACCGCGACGGTGCCCGAGTCGGTGCCGGTCCGGGCCGGTGCCGCCGTCGAGACGACCACGACCCTGACGGCACAGCGGTCGCTGGCCGATGTCCGGGCGTCACTGGCCGTGCCGCCGGGGTGGAGTGCCGTGGCCCTGACGCCCGCTTCGGCCGCGCGGTTGTTGCCGGGACGAACCCTGGTCACGCGGTGGCGCGTCACCGCGCCCGCCGGGGTGCGGCTGGGGGAGCGGTGGCCCGTCCGCGTGCTCGCCACGGCGTCCGGTGACGGCGGGGTCAGCTCGGCGTTGTCGTCGGCGCAGAGCGTCTTCGACCCGGCCGACTACCCCGGCGTGGTCTGGGACGACACGTTCGACACCGACCGCCTCGGGTCCTACCGGGTGGACGGGCCGTTCTCGGAGGCGCCGCCGTCGTTGCGGGTCTCCGGTGGCGCGCTGACCGCCGGCACCTCCGGCAGGAGCGGGTCGGTGCTGGCGGCGCCGGTCGCCGGTGACGTGCGCGGGACGGCTGTCGTCGTCGAGCCCAGGTCGTTCGCCGGCTCGGCGCCGGAGGACAGCCTCTTCCTCGGTCAGACGGCCGGGAACGGGGACTTCGCGCTGGCGTGGTTCAACAACGCGGGCAAGGCCTCCGGTGTGGACGTGACCGTCGGCGGCGTCCGGCGGGGTGACGAGGCGACCGGTGGGTGTTGCGCGAGTTTGAGCTGGACGCCGGGCGACCGGCTCGCCGTGGTGATTCAGGACGGCCAGCTGACCAGCTGGGCCGAGCACGACGACCGGTGGACGTTGTTGCGGTCCGCGCCGATCGGGTCCGCGGTCGATCCCTCGGTGGTCGCGGGATGGGCGCCGGGGCTCGGGCTGCGGCTCGACGCCGGGACGTTGGTGATCGACCGCTTCACGGTGCTGCGCAGGGCGTGAGACCCGTCCGGGCTCGCGGGCCACGTGGCCCGCGAACCCGGACGCCGTCCTGTCAGCAGTGGTCGAACGCGTACTCGGGCTCACCCGGTCCGACGAGGTAGCGGTCGCGCAACGTGGTGGTCGCCGGGGTGTCCGGGTCGTTGCACACGTCCTCGAACGTGCCGCGCAGGTCATCGGTGTACTCGATGTCCATCACGTGCTCTTTGTAGACGTCGCTGTAGGACGAGCACTCGTCCCACCGGTGGCACTCCTCGGACACGGCGAAGTCGAAGCCGACCTCGGCGCGTGCGCGTGCGGCCTGCTCGGAGGAGTTCTTCTGACCGATGGCCAGGCCCTTGCTGTGCGCGCGGTCGGCGAGCAGCTTGGCGTAGGCGAGGTTGTTGCTCACGGTCAGCTTGTTGCGGGAACGGAGGTAGGAGTCGAGGTTGTCGACCTCCACCGCCTTGAAGCCCTTGCTCGCGCACACGTCGATCGTGCCGCCGATGATCCCGGCGAGCTCCGTGCGCTTGGCCGACGTCGACGTGTCCAGCAGGAACTCGTCCGGCCAGTTCGGGTCGATGATCGGGTTGCCGGACGAGTCCTTGAGGATCAGGTGCTTGCGCTGGTTCAGCCAGACGTTCTTGTCACCCGGCTGGGTCTGGAAGCCGTTGACGTAGCAGATGGTGTAGAGGCCTGGCGCCGGTGAGGCGGTGCTGTCGCGGGTCACCAGGTTCACGCCGCCGGGCGGGTCGTAGGCCGCGCCGAGCTGGTAGTCGAGCACCGCGCCAGTGGGCGGGAGCTCGATCGCGGCCGCCTGGCTGGACGCCGTCAGCGGTCCGGCCACGCAGGCCAGGGCCAGTGCGGTCCCGGTGAGGGCGCGTGCAGGGGAGATCATGTGCGCCAAACTCCTTGATCGCTCAGATGTGATGATCGGGTGTGAGCGACTCTAGCGAGAAGTGCCGTTATGGACCAGCAACCAATCTCATTCGGTCACGATGCTTGCTTGTTTGAGCGATTCCGGCTTAGTGTGCCCGACCACACAGCCGCACTCACCACGTGAGGGAGTCGACATGGGCACAGGGCTGAGTCGCCGCACGGTGCTGACGATGGGCGCCGCGCTCATGATGACGGCGGCCTGCGGGACGGGCTCCGGCGGGAACGGCAAGGTCAAGGTGTGGCACGGCTACACCGACGCCGAGGCCTCCGCGCTCGGCGAGCTCGCCGACCGGTGGAACACCACGCACCCGGAGCAGCAGGTCGAGCTGGTCTTCAACGGCGGCAACGACAACGTGCTGCAGAAGACGCTCGCCTCGTTCGCCTCCGGCAACCCGCCGGAGGTCGCCTACCAGTACGGCTCCTCGATCACCGGGCTCACCGGCCGCTCGCAGACCCAGGACCTGACCGACCTCGTGCGCGGCGACGCCGAGTTCGACTGGGACGACCTGTTCCCCGCCGGCCGCGAGGCGGCGACGGTGAACGGCAAGGTCTACGGCGTCCCCGCGCTCGTCGACAACCTCTCGCTGGTCTACAACAAGAAGCTGTTCGACGAAGCCGGGATCGCGCACCCCACCGAGTCGTGGACGTGGGACGACTTCCGCTCGGCCGCGCGGAAGCTCACCGGCGACGGGCGGTTCGGCTGGGCCTACGTCAACGACGGCACCGAGGACACGGTCTGGCGCTTCCTCGCCCTGCTCTGGCAGGCGGACGGCGACCTGCTCTCACCCGACGGCAAGAAGGCCGCGTTCGCCTCCGACGCCGGGCGGCAGGCCATGCAGCTGTTGCGCGACATGGCCGTCACGGACAAGTCCGTCTACCTCGACGCGGGCGACCAGCAGTACCTCAACCTCTTCAACTCCGGCCGCGTGGGCATGCTCTGGACCGGGCCGTGGGACCTCGGCGCGATCAACGAGGACGTGTCCTACGGCGTGCAGATCCTGCCGGGCAAGGTCAGCCACGCGACGATCGCCGGGCCGGACACGTTCGTCGTCTTCGGGGACAACGGCCGCGAGAACGGGCTGCCGTTCCTCAAGTGGCTGCTCTCCGCGGAGATCCACCTGGAGTTCGCGATGGAGACCGGCCACCTGCCGATCCGGCAGTCGGAGGTGGAGCTCGCCGGGTACGCCGAGTTCGAGGCGAAGTACCCCGGCACCAAGGTGTTCGTCGACAACCTCGCGAAGAACGTCACGAAGTCACGGCCGAACATCCCGCAGTACCCCAAGATCTCGCAGGTGCTGGGCACCGCCGTGCAGTCGGTCCTGCTCGGTCAGGCCGAGCCGCAGGCCGCGCTGGCCCAGGCCGCCACCGAGGTCGACCAGGCGCTGGCGTCCTCGTGACGGCCGCGTCCACCAAGCGAGGACTCGACCGGCGCGGACTCGACCGGCGCAAGCTCGCCGACCACACCGCCGGGTGGGGGTTCGCCGCGCCCGCCGTGATCCTGATCGGCGTGTTCGGCCTCGTCCCCGTGGTGTGGTCGTTCGTGCTCTCGTTGCAGCACACCGACCTCACCTCGCCCGGCACGTTCGCGGGCGGCGACAACTACGCCAAGCTCGTCGCCGACCCGCTGTTCTGGGACGCCGCCCGGCGCACGATCGTCTACGTGGTGCTGTTCGTGCCGGCCACGCTCGCGCTCGCGCTGCCGATCGCCGTGATGCTCAACCAGCGCATCCGCGGCGTCGTGCTGTACCGGCTCGCGGTGTCCGTGCCGCTGGTGACCTCGACGGTCGCGACCGGCATCATGTTCAGCTGGCTGGCCAACCCGCAGTTCGGGCTGGTCAACGCGGCGCTGGAGGCGGTGGGCCTGCCGAAGCAGGGGTTCTTCTCCGACCCCGGCCAGGCGTTGTTCTCCGTGGTGGCGATGACGGTGTGGGGCTGGCTCGGCTTCGCGGTCATCATCTACCTCGCCGCGCTGCAGAACGTGCCGAAGGACCTCATCGAAGCGTCCTCTTTGGACGGCTGCGGCCGCGCGGGGTCGTTCTGGCACGTCGAGCTGCCGCTGGTGGCACCCGCGACCGGGTTCCTGCTGGTGTGGCTCACGATCAACGGCCTGCAGCTCTTCGACGCCGTCTACGTGACGACCAAGGGCGGGCCGCTGCGGGCGACCACCGTGCTCGTCTACCACCTCTACAACGAGGCGTTCGTGAGCTTCGACGGCGGCTACGCTGCCGCGATCGGCTGCGCGGTGTTCCTGGTGATCGGCGCGTTCACCCTCGTCCAGCTGCGGTTCAACCGCCGCACGTCCCACTACGAGGCACGATGAGAAGGCCCAGCGCACTGCACCTGATCCTCTTCCCGCTGTCGGTGGTGATGGTGACCCCGCTGGTGTGGATGCTGCTGGTGTCGGTGTCCACCCAGGAGGAGTCGCGGCGGTTCCCGCCCGGCCTTCCCAGCGGGATCGAGTGGCAGAACTACGCCGCGGCGGTGCGCGACGCGCCGCTGGGGTCGTGGCTGGGCAACAGCTTCGTGGTGTCCGCCGTCTGCGTGGCGGGCAACCTGCTGCTCTGCTCGCTGGCGGGCTACGCGTTCGCGCGCATCCGGTTCATCGGGAGCAAGGTCGCGTTCGTCCTGATGCTCGCGACGCTGATGGTGCCGTTCCAGATCGTCATGCTGCCGCTGCTGATCATGATGCGGTCGCTGGGGCTCGTCGACACCCTCGGCGCGCTGATCGCGCCGAACCTCGCGACCGCGTTCGGCGTGTTCCTGATGCGGCAGTTCTTCACCACGCTGCCGCGAGAGCTGGAGGAGGCGGCGCGGATCGACGGCGCGAGCAGGCTGCGGACGCTGTTCCAGGTGTTGCTGCCGTTGATGCGGCCCACGCTCGCCACCCTCGCGGTGCTCACGTTCCTGCAGACGTGGAACGACTTCCTGTGGCCGCTGATCGCCGTGCAGAGCCCCGGTGTCATGACCGTCCAACTGGGACTGCAGAGCTTCCAGGGCGCGCACACGACCAACTGGCCGAAGCTCATGGCCGGTACCGTCCTGAGCCAGCTGCCCGTCCTCGTCGTCTTCTTCTTCGCCCAGCGGTTCTTCGTGCGGTCGGTGGCCGCCGCGGGCATCAAGTGACCGATCAACCGAGGGAGTCCTCCATGCACACCAGGTCCGCCGCGGAGCTCCACACCACCGCCGAGATCGTGTCCCAGCCGGCCTGCTGGCGCAGGGCGATCGCGCTCGCCGCCGAACCGGAGGTCACGGCGGTCCTGCCCGCGCCGGGCGAGCGCGTCGCGGTGCTCGGCTGCGGCACGTCGTGGTTCATGGCCCAGGCCTACGCCCGGCGGCGCGAGGACGAGGGCCTGGGCGAGACCGACGCGTTCGCCGCGTCGGAGTTCCCGTTCGGCCGCACCTACGACCGCGTGGTGGCGCTGAGCCGGTCCGGCACGACCACCGAGGTGGCCGACGTGCTGCGGCGCCTGCGCTCGCACGTCCCCACGACGGCCGTCGTCGGCGCTCCCGGCACACCGGTGACCGAGCTGGCCGACCACGTGGTCGCGCTGCCGTTCGCCGACGAGCGCTCGGTGGTGCAGACGCGGTTCGCCACGACGGCGCTCGTGCTGCTGCGCGCGCACCTCGGCGAACGGCTGGACCGCGCGGTCCTCGACGCCGAGCAGGCGCTGGCCGAGCCGCTGCCCGCGGACCTGGTGGAGCGCAACCAGTTCACGTTCCTCGGCGGCGCGCCCTGGACCACCGGCCTGGCGGCGGAGGCGGCGCTGAAGATGCGCGAGGCGTCGCTGAGCTGGACCGAGTCCTACCCGGCCGCCGAGTACCGGCACGGACCGATCGCGATCACCGACGAGGGCTCGCTGGTCTGGGTGTTCGGCGCCGCGCCGGAAGGCCTCGACCTCGACGTCGCCGCGACCGGCGGCCGGTGGATCGCCCGCGACCGCGATCCGCTCGCCGAGCTCGTCGCGGTGCACCGGCTCGCCGTGGAGGTGGCGCTGCTGCGGGGGCTCGACCCCGACACCCCGCGCAACCTCACCCGGTCGGTGATCCTCGACGGCACGCCCTGACGACCTCGTCCGCCTACCGGAAGGCTGCTCAATGTTCACCATCGCGTTCGTGGGCGCGGGTTCCGTCGAGTTCACCCGCCAGCTGCTCCGCGACGTCCTGTCGTTCCCGGAGCTGGCCGGCGCCACCATCTCGTTGCACGACGTCGATCCCGAACGCCTGGAGGTCGCGGCCGCGCTCGCCCGGCTCACCGCGCGCGAGGTCCGCGTCCGCACCTCGCTGTCGCGCCGGGAGGCGCTGGAGGGCGCGGACGTCGTGGTCAACATGGTCGCGATCGGCGGCCACGCGGCGACGTTGCGGGACTTCGACGTGCCGGAGTCGTTCGGCCTGCGGCAGACCATCGGCGACACGCTCGGCATCGGCGGGATCTTCCGCGGCCTGCGCACGTTCCCGTTCCTGGACGCGCTCGCGGCGGACATGCTCGCCGTGTGCCCGGACGCGTGGCTGCTGAACTACACCAACCCGATGGCGATGAACATCCAGTACCTGGCGACCGTCGCGCCGCGGCTCAAGGCGGTCGGCCTGTGCCACTCGGTGTTCTGGACCGTCCACGACCTGAGCGCGCTGGTCGGGGTGCCGCACGAGGAGGTCGACTTCCTCTCCGCCGGCGTGAACCACCAGGCGTGGATCCTGCGGTGGGAACACCAGGGCCGCTCGCTGTACCCGGCCCTGGACGCCGCCATCGCCGCCGACCCGGAGCTGGCGCGGCGGGTGCGCGTCGACATGTACCGCAGGTTCGGCTACTACCCGACCGAGACGAGCGAGCACTCCTCCGAGTACGTACCGTGGTACCTGAGGCACCAGTCCGAAGTGGACCGCCTGCGCATCCCCGTCCGGGACTACGCCTCGATCAGCTCGGAGAACGTCGCCACGTACGAGAAGACGCGCGACGCGCTGGCCGCGGGGGAACCGCCGCCCCCGCTGGCGGAGGAGGCCGTCGAGTACGCGCCGCAGGTGATCCACAGCCTGGTGACGGGGCAGCGGCGCACGGTCCAGGTGAACGTCGCGAACCACGGCCTGATCTCCAACCTGCCGGAGGGCGTCGCCGTGGAGGTGCCCGCGACGCTCGACCGGCTCGGCGTGCACCCGCACCACGTCGGTGCGCTGCCCCGCCAGCTCGCCGCTCTCAACCGCGGTTTCCTCAACGTGGTCGACCTGACCGTGGCCGCAGCCGTCGAGGGAAACCCCGGCCACGTCCGGCACGCGGCGCTGTGCGACCCGGCCACGGCCGCCGCGCTGACCGTCGACGAGATCAGCTCGCTGGTCACCGCGATGACGGCCGCGCACGGCGACCTCCTGCCCGCCGCGCTGCGTGCATAACGCGCACGCCTTCTGCGTGATTAGTGGGTGATTAGTGCCAAATCGAGCACTATCCGTGCGTTATAGTGATCGGATGCGTCAAGAGCAGCGGCTCGCTGCCATCCTGGGCAAGCTCGCGGACGCGGGCTCGGTGACCGTGACCGGGCTCGCGGAGGAGCTGGGCACGTCCGTCGCGTCGATCCGCCGCGACCTCCAGTCGCTGGAGGAGCAGAAGCTGCTCAAGCGCACCCACGGCGGTGCGGTCGCGGTGGAGGTCATCTACGAGCTGCCGCTGCGCTACCGGGTCGGCCGCCAGGAGGAGAAGCGCCAGATCGCCGAGGCGGCCGCGCGGCTCGTCAGCGAGTCCGTCCACTCCGTGGGCCTCAACGGCGGCACGACCACCACCGAACTGGCCCGCCTGCTCGCGGTGACCAGGTCGCTGAAGGTCGTGACGAACGCGCTCAACATCGCCTCCGACCTGTGCCCGCGTCCCACCATCGACCTGGTGGTCACCGGCGGCGGCGTGCGCCCGGAGAGCTACGAGCTGGTCGGCCCGATCGCCGACAGGGCGCTGGCCGGCATCAGCCTGGACCTGGTCTTCCTCGGCGTCGACGGCATCGACGCCAGAGGCGGCATCACGACGCACGACGAGGTCGAGGCGCACACCGACAACTGCCTGCTGCGCACGGCCGACCGCGTGGTGGTGCTCGCGGACGGGTCGAAGGTGGGCAAGCGGGCGTTCTCCCGCATCGCCGACATCAGCGCCGTGCACGTGGTGATCACGGACGCCTCGGCACCCGCGGGGGAGCTGGAGAAGCTGCGCGGGGCGGGCGTCGAGGTCGTCGTCGCGTGAGGAGTCCGGGGAAGGTCGTGGGTGCTGGGGGACCGGTGCGAGCGCACACCTGTGGTGGGGGAAGGCGCGGTAGCCGTCGGTCGGGACGTGGGCCGGTCGACGCAAGCCGGTGTGCGGCCCGTGCGTGACCCCGGCGGATCACCCACGGGTGTCCGCGCACGCCCGGCGTCGGCCCGGCAGGTCAGAGCGCCAGTTGCCCGGTGATCCCCAGAACCGTGTCGCCCCCGACCCAGATCTCCCCGTCGGCCTGCGAGACGTGCACCCGTCCCCGCCGCCCCAGCGCGGTGCCCTGCGCCGCGACGTACCGCGCGGGTGCGATGCCCGCCGGGATGAGCCACTGGGCGATCGCGGCGTTGAGGCTGCCGGTCACCGGGTCCTCGTCGAACCTGCTGCCCTCGTCCACGAACGCCCGCACCTCGAACGCCACGTCGCCGCCGGCGGGCTGCGGCCCCACCACGCCGACGCTCTCGAACCCGCCGAAGTTCGCGTAGTCGGGTTCCACGGCGAGCACGTCGGCGGCGGAGGACAGCAGCACGGCGACCCAGCCCGGCCCGTTGTCCGCCCACTGCGCGTCGACCACGTCCTCCGGCCTGACCCGCAGCGCGGCCGCCACGGCCAGGAGGTCCGACAGCGTCACGGGTCCGCTGCGCACCAACGGCGGCGCGGCGAACGCGAGCCGCGTCTCGTCCACCCGCACGGTGACCAGCCCGGCACCGCACTCCTGCACCAGCCGGCCAGGCGTCTTCGGCACGCCGCCACGAGCGAGCCACGCGCGGGCCGAACCGAGCGTCGGATGACCGGCGAAGGGCAGCTCACGGCTGATCGTGAAGATCCGCAACCGGTAGTCGGCGTCCGGGGACGAGGGCGGGAGCAGGAACGTCGTCTCGGCGAGGTTGGTCCACCGGGCGAACGCCGCCATCTCCTCGGTGGTCAGGCCGTCCGCGTCGTGCACCACCGCGACCGGGTTGCCGTACAGGAACTCGTCGGTGAACACGTCGACCTGGCTGAATCCTCGCACCGCGCAAGGGTATCCACCTGCCGGCCGCCGTCGCCTGCGACCTCGGGCCGCCACCGCGAACCCCTCCCGGCATCTGTCCGGAGTGGACAGGACGACCGTTGGAGACGCCGGGTTCAGGCGGCCGTGACGGTCCGGGTCATGCCGGTTTCGCCGCTTTTGTCCTTTGTCGATCCCCGTGGCGAACGGGAGACGTCCGGCCCTGACGCCCTCCGACATGGGCTTTTCCTCCCGCGGCGGCCACTGTGGCGGAGTGTCGGGGTCGCGGTGTGGCACAGGCGTTGCGATGTGATCAGATCGATCGGCCTTCCTCGATCCGGCGGAAGAGGCTTACGGTGGAGGGGTGACGACCGCGTCTGAGGCACTGAGCCAGACGGACGAGCGGATCCGGCGCCTGGAGGCCCGGCTGGTCCGCGAGCACGTCGAGGTTCCGCCGAGCCTGGTGCACGAGTGGATCGAACGGGCGCGGGCGCGCTTCGGCGGCGCTGCGGTGCAGGATTACGTGCCGTTGCTCGTGGCGCGGGCGGTGCGCGCGTCCGCGCGGAACTTCCCCGCCGACGTGCCGGAGATGTCCGGAACTTTCCTGACGAGCTGGGCGCGGAACACGGCGCGACGGCTGCTCGCGGCCGAGCTGCCCCGCAGATGGGCCCACACCGCCGGGGTGGCCCGCCGTGCCGAGCACGTCGCGCGCGTGCTGCCCGCCGAGGAACGGGAGCTGCTGGTCGCCGCGGCCTGGCTGCACGACATCGGGTACGCCTCCGAGGTCGCCGACACGGGCCTGCACTCGCTCGACGGGGCGCGCTACCTGCGCAGGGCGGGCGTCTCCGAACGCGTGTGCTCCCTCGTGGCGCACCACTCCGGCGCGGCGGCCGTGGCCGAGCTGGTGGGGCTCGCCGGCGAGCTCGCGGAGTTCGGCGACAACCGCGGCCGGCTGCGGGACGCGCTGTGGTACTCCGACATGTCCACCGGTCCCGACGGGCAGCCGACGACGGTGCAGAGCAGGCTGGCGGAGATCCGGCAGCGGAGGGGTCCGGAGGACCCGGTCGTGCGCGCCCTCGCCATGAACGGCGACGAACGGCTGGCGGCGGTCAGGCGAACGCACAAACTGCTGCGCCGCGCGTCCTGAGTGAGTAGTTCCGCGGATGCCGTCACGAGATCCGCGGTGGCACGGTGACCGGGTGACGGAGACGGGGGAGCGCTCCGCCCCCGCCCGGCGCCTGTGGTGGGCGCGGGCAGGGCTGGCGGGGCTCACGGGCGCGATCATGCTGCCGGTGGGGGCCGGCGCGGTGGTCGCCGGGATGTTCGCGGGGCCCGCCTGGTTCGTGGTCACCGCGCTGGGCGTCGTCGCGCTGTTCGTGATGTTGCTGGTCTTCGTGGCCAGGGTGGCGCCGGAGGAGTCGCGGTTCGGCCGCAGCGGTGGCGGGCGGGTGTTCTGGGCGGTGCTGGTCGCCGCCGCTGGCACCGTCCTGTGGCTGCTCGGCTGGTCGGTCAGCGACGAGGCCGGGCTCGGTGTCAGCGCGTCGCCCTCGCGGTGGGTGCCTGTGACCGCCCTGCTCTTCGCGCTGGTCGCGGGCACGTTGCTGTGGCGGTGGTACCTGGCGCTCGGGTCGCTGACCGTGCTCGTCCTCGCCGGCCTGCTGCTGCTCAGGGCACTGGCCACCACGCCGCCGTCCGACCAGGTCTCCAGACCGGCGGGACCCCCTCTCGACTCGCTCATGGTCGCCTCCGTGCCCGGTTACGGCGTGGTGTCCGGCCAGTGGGCGTGGCAGCTGGCGCCGCTCGACGAGGAGCCGGGCAGCCGGCCCTCACCCTTCCTGGAGCTCTACTCGCTGGAGGACGAACCGGCGGGGGACTGCCAGGTCGACCCGTACCAGAGCCGGTACCCGAGCGGCCCCGGCTGCGAGGTCGACCGCCCCGGCCTGTTCTTCGTCCAGGGCCCGGCCGCGAACGCCTACGTCCACCGGGCCGACGGCCGGCGGCTGGTGCTGACCGCGCCCAAGTCGTTCGACCGCGCGGTCCTGCGGGACGCGCTGCTCACCGCTCGCGCTGCCGAGCCCGCCGGTTCCGTCACCGCGACCGTGCCCGGCTACACGGCGACGTCCGTCTCGCCCGGAGGCACGACCTTCGGCCCGGACGACAAGGCGCTGCTGCCCGGTGCCAGGAACATCGAGTTCTCCACCCGCGTCGCGACGACCGGCGGCGAGTGCACCTACGGCGCCCTGGAGTGCTCCGTCGAGTCGTCAGTGCTGCGCTATGAGCGCTTCGAGGACGCCCACGCGTACGTGCGGCTCGTGGACGGCAAGGAGGTCACCGTCCGCGGAGGGATGGCGGTCGGCAGGGAGGTCCTGCGCACCGCCGCGCTGGCCGCGCACCCGCCCACCGACGACGAAATGCGGGCGATGCTGCCGGCCGAGCGACCGTCCCAGAGGGACCGTTCGCCGATGGGGACGGTGCGTGACTTGGCCCGGGTCCTCTTCGGGTGAGCGCGGTCCGGAAGTACGCTGAGCCGGAGGTGGCAGCGTGACGGGCTCGTTCTGGTGGGACCTGCTGATCGGCGTCGTCGCGGCACTGGCGGTGACGTGGGCGGCGCTGGTCGTCGCGCTGGTCGTGGTCCGGCCGCGCGGAGGGCTGCTGCGCGAGGCGCTGCGGCTGCTGCCCGACGTCCTGCGGCTGGTGCGCAGGCTCGCCGCGGACAGGTCGTTGCCGCGCGGCGTCCGGGTCCGGCTCTGGCTGCTGATGGTCTACCTGGCCGTGCCGATCGACCTGATCCCCGACTTCATCCCCGTGCTCGGCTACGCCGACGACGCGATCATCGTCACGGCCGTGCTGCGCGGAGTCGTCCGGCGCGCGGGACTCGACGCGGTCAGGGCCTGCTGGCCGGGGACGGACGACGGGTTCGAGGCCGTCGTGCGCCTCACCGGTCTGCGCCGCTGACCCCGGGTTTGCGGGCGACCAGCCGTTCCACCACGCCGAGCTTGAAGCGCTGCCGCTGCTCGACCCGCAGCCCGCGGGCTTCGACGAGCAACGACGGGCGGCGCCGGAAGTGCTCGCCCGCGAGGGGGATCGTGAACCGCTCCAGGAGCCACTGCGCGCCCCGCGCGAGACGGGAGGAGCTCGCGACGTGGTCGACGAGGACCAGCCGTCCGCCGGGCCGCAGCACGCGGATCATCTCGTCCAGCGCGACCTCGTGCTCGGGGATGGCGCACAGTCCCAGCGTGCACACCACCGTGTCGAACGAGGCGTCGGCGAACGGCAAGGCGTGCGCGGTGCCCCGCCGCAACGCCACCTCACGGCCGAGCCGGCCGGCACGGGACCGCGCGATGCCGAGCATCTGCTCGCTGACGTCGAGACCGGTCACGGTGACCCCGCCGGGGTAGTGCGGCAGGTTGAGGCCCGTGCCGACGGCGACCTCCAGGACCTCCCCGGAGGCCTGGGAGCACGCCCACCGGCGGGAGTCGCCGAAGAGCCTCCTGTCGAGGACGCCGATCTCCCTGTCGTAGGTCTTCGCCTTGTCGTCCCAGTACCGCTGCCAGCGGTCGGTCCTGTCCATCGCCACCCTCCCAGCGAACACGACCGCGGCGTTCGGCGCACCACCTCACGGGTGTCACTCGGCCGGGTGCACCTGACGCCGGGACGGGGGATCGCACGCCGTCCCGCATTAGCGTTGTGCGCCATGGGGATCAGCAGGGTGTTGAGTGCGGCGGGCTCGGTGCTGGTGGTCGTCGCGGCGCTGGTCCCGCCCGCGCGGGCGGCGGAGCAGCCGTTGCTGCCCGACCTGCGGCAGGCACCGGTCGGGTGTCCCGGCGGCTACGGCGGTGATCCCGCGCTGTGCCGCGACTGGGACGTCTGCATGGTCACCGATCCCAAGGACCCCAGCGGCGACTGCGTGACCTCCGGTGTCATCAGGTCGGTCCGGCTGCGGTTCACCACGGCGGAGGACAACGTCGGCGCGGGCCCGCTGCTGATCTACGGCCGCCGTTCCCGATCGAGCGCCGAGATGGAGGTGCGCCAGGGCTTCCAGTCGAGCAGGGGCGCGCCGATCCCCGCCTCTTTCGACGACGCCTCGCGCGCCACCACCACCTCGATGTACTACGAACCGGCCAAGTCGCACCGGCACTGGCACCTGATGAACTTCGCGCGGATGCAGCTGCGCACGCCCGGCGGCGAGACGGTGGTCGCCGACCGCAAGAACGGGTTCTGCCTCGGCGACCGCTACCGCACGGCCGACGCGGGAGCCCTGCCCGGTGCGACGCGCGACCCCGCCAGCCCGGAGGGGCAGCTCGCGCAACGGCTGGAGCAGAACCGGTGCGGCTACCGCGATCCCGGCGCCACCGAGATGTTCGAGGGCATCTCCGTCGGCAGCGGCGACGACTACCGCTACGAGGTCGACTTCCAGTGGCTCGACCTCACCGGCGTCGCGTCCGGCACCTACGACGTGGTCAACACGGTGAACTCGGACCGCACGCTCCTGGAATCGAGCTACGACAACAACTCGTCGTCGATCTCGATCTCCGTCCAGTGGCCGGGCGGTGCCTCCCGCGCGCCGTCCGTGATCACCGAGGCGCCCTCCGTGACGCTGCTCCGCAGCTGTCCGGGGCAGGAACGCTGCTCGGGACAGCTCACGACCGGCAGGGCCGCGTCCGGCCGCGTGCAGGGCCCGATCCCGGTCACGCCCCGGTGCGGATCGTCGGCTCCGGAACAGCGGAACGCGCGCTGCTGCTGTGGAGACGACTCGCCCGCGGCGGTGCGGGAAACAACGGCCCCGTAGCGGGCCACAGCGCGGAGGACATGGCTCGGAGGTCCGCGTGACCGGGCCCGACGACTGCCCGGTCACGCTCGTGAACGGCTACGGCTTGTCGGAGACCTTGATCTTGCCCTCGATGATCTGGGCCTTGTAGCCCTCGAGGATGCCCTGCAGCTTCGCGTCCACCTTGCCGCCGGACGCCGCGTAGCCGACGCCGTCCACCTTCAGGTCGAACACCTTCGGCAGCGAGGCGAGGTCGTTCTTCGCGGCGGCGCGGAAGAAGTCGTACACGGCGACGTCGACGCGCTTGAGGCTCGACGCGACGATGACGTCCTTGTTGGCCGCGACCGCCGGCTGGTTGTACTGGTCGGCGTCGCAGCCGATCGCCAGCACGCCCGCCTGCTTCACCGCGGCGAACACGCCGAGGCCGGACGCGCCCGCGGCCGGGTAGACGACGTCCGCGCCCTGGTCGATCAGGCCCTTCGCGGCCTCCTGGCCCTTCGGCGGGTCCTGGAAGCCGGTGAAGTCGCCGGCGGGGGTGATGTACTTCTTGGCGAACTTGACCTGCGGCGCCGCGGTCTTCGCGCCCTGGACGTAGCCCGCCTCGAACTTCTGGATCAGCGGGATGTCCACGCCGCCGATGAAGCCGACGTGGCAGTTCTTGCTCTGGTACGCGGCGACGACGCCGGCGAGGAAGGAGCCCTCCTGCTCGGCGAACACCAGGGGCGTCACGTTGGGCGCGCCCTCGACCGCCGAGTCGACCAGGCCGAACTCGACGCCGGGGAACTGCGGCGCCACGACCTTCATCGCCTCGGTGTAGGCGAAGCCGACGCCGACGATCGGGTTGAAGCCCTCGGACGCGAGCTGGCGCAGGCGCGTCTGCTTCGCGGTCTCGTCCTCGTTCGGCGCGGCGGAGACCTCGCGGCTGTTCTCCTTCTTGACGCCCAAGTCCTTGCTGGCGCGGTCGAACCCGGCGGCGGCGAGGTCGTTGAACGACGCGTCACCCCTGCCGCCGATGTCGTAGGCCAGACCGATCTTCAGCGCGCTGCCGTCGACCTTGTCACCGGCGGCGGCGCTGGTGCTCGACGTGGCGGGCGCACTCGGCGGTGCCGAGAACTCGCACCCGCCACCGGCGGCCGTGGTCGACCCGGTGGTGCCGCCACCGGAGTCCTTGGCACAGGCGCTCACCACCATGAGGCTGGTCAACGCGATCGCGGCAACAGCGGTGCCACGCATACGACGGCGCACG
>JASLAV010000441.1 GCA_030146905.1 Lentzea sp.
GTCTTGTCGTCGCGCTCGGTCTCGGGCGCGCCGTCCACCCACCGGCGCGGGCCGAAGGACCTCGTGACCTTCTGCTGGCGGTCGGCGAAGTACGACCAGGTCGCCGAGTCGAGCGACACGTTGACGACCGATGCCGCGGGCAGCCGGCTCGTCCACTCGGCGTGCTGCTGCCACCGGTAGCTGTTCGGGCTGGTCTTCCCCTCCCTCGTGACGCCGACGAAGCGGAGCTTCAGGCGGATCACCGGCCACGTCTCGCGTTCCTCGGTGATCCAGTCGTCCAGCAGCGTGAAGAGCCTGGTGAACGTCGAGCCGGTGGACACCACGTCGACGAACGTCACAGGCCGGGAGCGGCGGGCCAGCGAGGCGGGCGTGATGCCGAGGTCCGCGAGGACCTCCCGGGCCCGCAGGACATGCCGTCGCGTGTACTCGAAGCCCTTCCAGAACGACAGCGGCAGCCGGACGAGCCGGTGGTCCGCGCCCTCCAGCGCTCCGCCGGCCAGGTCGAACACCGAGTCGAGCGACCGCCCGACGAAGACCAGGTCGCCGTTGCCACCGCGGGCGAGGACCTTGCCCGCGCACCGGCACAGCTCGGCGAGGTAGCCAACCTCGGGGACGGTGACGTCGTCGAGCAGCGACCCGAGCCGGTCGGGCGTGACGAGGTCCCAGCGAAACGGTGTGCTCACCGGATCATGATGACGAACGAGGGCATTCGCGGCACCAGAAAACGAAAGGGGAGCGGAACCCCGCTCCCTGCCGTAACTACCATATAGCAGATAGGGGGCCTTGCCACAAGGCCCCGTGCATCGTTCACACTCATCGCCTCAAGCCAGAACACAGGCGCACTGGGGAGCACGTGGGTTACGAAGAAGAACTGCAGTCCGAGCGCGAGTACGTCGCCGGTCTCTACGCACGGCTCGACGGCGAACGCGCGCGCGTGAAGGCCGCGTACCAGTCGGCGCTGGGCGGTACCGGCGCGACCGCGATGGACCGCGACAACGAAGTGCGCGCCCGCCACCGCGAGATGAAGCGCCTGAACGTGGCCGACTACGGCCTCTGCTTCGGCCGGCTGGACAGCCTCGACGGCGACCGCTCCTACATCGGCAGGATCGGGCTGTTCGACGAGGACGACGAGTTCGAACCGGTGCTGCTCGACTGGCGGGCACCGGCGGCGCGGCCGTTCTACACCGCGACCGGCGCGAACCCCGAGGGCCAGCTCCGCCGCCGCCAGTTCCTCACCCGGCGCCGCACCGTGGCCGGGTTCACCGACGAGGTGTTCGGCAGGCTCGGCGAGGAGCAGGGCGACGTGGCCCTGCTGGAGGCGTTGAACGCGCCGCGCGGCGAGGGCATGCGCGACATCGTCGCGACCATCCAGTCCGAGCAGGACGCGATCATCCGCCTCGACCACCCCGGCGTGCTGGTGATCGAGGGCGGTCCCGGCACCGGCAAGACCGTCGTGGCGCTGCACCGCGTCGCGTACCTGATGTACACGCAACGCGAACGCATGGAACGGCACGGCGTGCTCGTCGTGGGCCCGAACCCCGCGTTCCTCAACCACATCGGACGCGTGCTGCCGTCGCTGGGCGAGTCCGACGTGGTGTTCTCGACCACCGGCACCCTCCTGCCCGGTCTGGTCGCCACCGCGGAGGACACGCCGGACGTCGCGCGGCTCAAGGGTTCGCTCAAGATGGTGGACGTGCTGAAGGCGGCGGTCGCCTCCCTGCAGCGGCTGCCGTCGGAGCCGGTCCCGATCGCGGTCAAGGACGTCCTCGTCCCGATCAACGCCGACGTCGCGGAGTGGGCGCGGCAGGAGGCGCGGGACAGCGGCCTGCCGCACAACGAGGCGCGCAAGGTGTTCCGCGAGATCATCACCTACGTCCTGACCGAGCGGGCGATCGGCCGGATCGGCAAGGGCTGGATGTCGCGGTCCGACAAGCAGGCCTGGGAGGAGATGCGGGCCGGGCTGACGAAGGACCTCGCCGACGACGACACGTTCGTGGCCGCGCTGGACGCCTTGTGGCCGCTGATGACGCCGTTCGAGCTGCTGTCGTCGCTGTACTCCTCGCCGGAGCTCCTGGCGCAGGTGGGCGGCGACCCGTCGCTGCACCGCTCCCCCGACGAGCCGTGGACGGTCTCGGACGTGCCGCTGCTCGACGAGCTGCACGACCTGCTGGGCCGTGACGGCACCGAGCAGGCCGTCGACCAGGCCGCCTCCGCCGAACGCGCGGCCGAGGCCCGGTACGCGTCCGAGGTGCTCGAGAGCATGGTCGGCCGCACCGACCACATGGACGACGAGGACCACCTCTTCGCCACGGACATGCTGTTCGCCGAGGACCTGGCCGAGCGCTTCGAGGAGCACGACCAGCGCTCGCTCGTGGAACGCGCCACCGCGGACCGCTCGTGGACCTACCGGCACGTGGTGGTCGACGAGGCGCAGGAACTGTCCGAAATGGACTGGCGAGTGCTGATGCGCCGCTGTCCCGGCCGTTCCTTCACGGTGGTGGGCGACTTGGCGCAGCGCCGTTCGGCGGCGGGTGCCACGTCGTGGGGCGAGATGCTGGAGCCGTACGTGCCAGGCCGCTGGGAGTACCGCTCCCTGACGGTCAACTACCGCACCCCCGCGGAGATCATGGCCGTCGCGGCCCGCGTGCTGGCCGAGTTCGCGCCGGACGTGCGGGCGCCGGAGTCGGTGCGCGCCAACGGTGTCGAGCCGTGGGCACGGCACGTCTCACCGGACGAGCTACCCGCGGCCATCGAGGAGTTCCAGCGCGAGGAGGCGGCCCTCGAGGGCACCAGCGTCGTGATCGCGCCGCCCGGCGTGCCCGGCACGGTGCCCGCGTCGGAGACCAAGGGCCTGGAGTACGACTCGGTGCTCGTCGTCGCGCCGGAACGGATCATGGCAGGCGGACCACGTGGCGCGGCGGAGCTGTACGTCGCCCTGACCCGTGCCACGCAACGACTCGGCGTGCTGCACCTCGACGAATTGCCCGCCTCGTTGTCGGGTCTCTCCGCCAAGGGCTGTCACGTGACTGATCTCGTGGATGAGCCGGTGGGAATGTCGCCGTCAGCCGGTGAGGGCGGGGTTGTGGAGCCGGGCGATGCCTGAGGCGGTGTCGCGCGGGGTGCGGGCAGCGCGACGGTAGTCGCGCAGGACGCCCGGTTTCCCATGCGGGTCGAAGCCTGTTCGGCGCGGGCACGGATGCCGCGGTGACGGTGTCGAGGTCTTCCTGCCAGTCGGCGAGTTCGCTGCCGTCGCGGGTAGACCGTGCAGTCGTCGCGGTTGCCACGTTGCGGGTCGCCGGTGGCGATCACCAGGCGGGTGTCGGCGTCGACGGCACCCGCGGGTTGGTGGAGCAGCGGTAGTTCTTCGACCGGGCGGCCAGGCGATGGCCGCGGGTGGGCACCAGTGTCCCGTCCACGATCGCCACCTGGCCGATCCGGCGGCGCCGCACCGGGGCGAGGGCGAGCATCGGTCCGACGCTGTCGATGACCCGGTGCGCCTCGGCTCAGGTCCGGGTCATGGTGCTCGCGTATCCGCCCCCGCCGGGGTAGACCCATTCCCCGGTGACCGTGGTGCCGTCAGCGCTGAACGTGCCCTGGTAGTAGGCCGGGCTGCCCTTCACGCCGCCCCAGATGGTGAGCACGTCGTCGTTCAGTTCGTAGACGTAGTCGAGGGTGTTGCCGGTCGAGTCGTAGAACCGGGACACGACGTCCACACCGGCGGGTTCGCCGAACGGGCGGAGGTTGCCGATCACCTCCATCCCCGTCACCGGCTGACCGAACTGGGTGAGCTCGACGTGCTGGAGCAGGAAGAACCGGCCGGGCATCCATTCGTAGCGCACCGTTCCCCCGACGCCGCCGGTCACCTTCCAGCTGCCGACGAGCCGGTCGAGGGCCTGCAGGTCGGCGCTGGGGTGGGTGGTCGTTTCGGACATGTCGTCCTCCTCAGGTCGTTGGCCGTGTGCCGTTACCTCGGAGCCGCTGACGCCGCCTCGACACCCAAGTGGTGTGATCCAGCTCACGAACGGACTGTGTCGAGATCCGCGGGACGGTGATGTGGTTTCGCCCGAACCGCCTACCGTTCATCCGAGCGAGCGACGAAGGGGACCACCCGTGAAGTACCTGTTGCTGAGCTACACCCCGGCCGCCGCGTGGGACGCCGGCACTGCCGACACCGCCTCCGACGAGGCGCTCGCCGCGTTCGCCGTGTACCAGGAGTTCGAGAAGGAGTTGGTCGAAAGCGGCGAGTTCGTCACCAGCTCGGGCCTCGGGCACCCCGCCGTCAGCACCACGGTGAGCAAGACCGCGGATGGTGTCGTGGCGACCGACGGGCCGTTCGCGGAGCTGAAGGAGGTCATGGCCAGCTTCGCCGTGATCGACGTCGCGAGCCACGAACGCGCTGTCGAGATCGTCGCGCGCATCGTCGACGCGTTGGGCGAGCCGATCGAGATCCGCCCGATCATGGGCGAGGACTTCGGGGCATGAGCCGCCTCACCGGGGACGTCGAGCACCTGCTGCGCGCCGAGACGCCGCACGTGCTCGGCGCGCTGGTGCGGCGGTTCGGCCAGTTCGACATCGCCGAGGACGCGGTGCAGGAGGCACTGCTCGTCGCGAGCAGGGCGTGGCCCGCCGACGGTGTGCCGGAGAACCCGCGCAGCTGGCTCATCCGCGTCGGCTACCGGAAGATGGTCGACCTGCTCCGCTCCGAGCAGGCCCGGCGCCGGCGCGAGCAGGAAGCCGGCCTGGCCCGGGTGGCCCTGCACGAACCGGCACGCCACGCGGGCCCGCCGCCGGACATCGACGACAGCCTCACCCTGTTGATGCTCTGCTGCCACCCCGCCCTGCCGGCCGCCTCCCGGGTGGCCCTCACCCTGCGCGCCGTCGGTGGCCTGACCACCGCAGAGATCGCCCGCGCCCACGGCACGACCGAGAACACCACGGGCACCCGGATCAGCCGGGCCAAACAGCAGCTCGCTCGCGCGGGCGCCCGGTTCATCCCGCCGTCCGACGACGACCGGGCCGGCCGGGTCACCGCGGTCATGCAGGTGCTGTACCTGATCTTCAACGAGGGCTACACGACCTCGTCCGGCGAGGAGCTCACCCGAGTCGACCTGACCCACGAGGCGATCCGGCTCGCCCGCATGCTCCGCGACACCCTCTCGGCCGACCGGACGACGGCCTCCGCGTTGTCCGCCGAGGCGACCGGTCTGCTGGCGCTGATGCTGCTCACCGAGTCACGCCGGCAGGCCAGGACGGGTGACAACGGCGAACTGGTGCCGCTGGACGAACAGGACAGGACGCGGTGGAACCGGGATCTCATCCGCGAGGGCACCGCACTGATCGACGGTGTCTGGCACCGGCGCGAGATCGGCCCCTATCAGTTGCAGGCCGCGATCGCGGCCGTCCACGCCGGTGCCGGATCGCCGGATCAGACGGACTGGCCGCAGATCGCGGCCCTCTACCTGTGGCTCGAACGACTCGCCCCCAGCGCGCCCGTCCAGCTCGGCCGCGTCGTCGCGGTGGCCCAGGCCTACGGTCCCGCACGAGGGCTCGCACTGCTGGACGACCTCAACGAGCGCCACCACCTGGACCAGGCCCCGCTGACCCACCAGCGGGAACGCGCCGTCCGCGCCCACCTGCTCCAGATGACCGGCGACACCACCGGTGCCGTCGCCCTGTACCGCGAGGCGGCCGCTCTCACCGGGAACCACGTCGAACAGCGATACCTGCACGACAAGGCAGACCACCTCGACCCACCAGATCGCCGAGGCCGCAACGAGGCCGGTTGAGACACGCGCACCGGGCACCGGTGTCCTGAGCGGGTGCCGACCTGCCTGTGGCAGCAACAGGTCACGTCGTGGATCAGGGGCGTGCCAGGCGAAACCATGAGTGGTGTCCGCGAGGGGGAGACCACCATGAATCAACCGATGCCACCCGAGAACCACGCCGCCTGGTCCGACGATCCACAGGTCGCCGTCCTGCCCGGACCGATCGACTGGTCCCCGGCCCCACCGGCCTTCGCACCCGAGCCGGTGCTGCGGCCCCGCGACGCGGTGGCCGCCGCGATCGGCAACGCCTCCCTGCTCAGCGTCGGGTACCTGTTGCTGGGACGGCGCCTGCCGGCCTTTCTGACCATGCTGGTGACCGCTGTGCTGGTGACCGTCGTCGTCGCCGTGCCGTCGGTGTGGTCCGAGGTCGCCGTGCTGGTGTGGTGGGCGGCCATGATCTGTCACGGCTGGTACCTCGGGGGCGGGCAGGCCGGTTCGGTGGTGCGCAGGCATCGGCGGATCGCGCTCGCCGTCGCGGTTCCGGTGCTGGTGGTCTTCGGACTGGTGCGGTTCGACGCCGCGCGGCTCGAGGGACACGTCGCCGAGGCCCGGCAGCAGGGTGACTGCGCACAGGCGGAGACCGAACTGGCGAAGGTGTGGTTCGGCCACCGCGTGGTCGACGCGCCGATGACCGTGCGCACCGACCGGACCGTCGAGGCGTGCCGGCGGCTCTCCTGGGCGTCGGAGAGGCTCGACGACTCGTTGGCCAACGGCGACACGAAGACACTGGACGGCGGCTTCCGCGACCTCGGCGCGGTGCTGGCGGAACTGCCCGGCCACGACAGGATGGTCGGCGTCGCGCTGGGCCGGTTCCTCGACGGCCTGCCCACGAAGGACGCCTGCCGCACCAGCACGCTCACCGACTGGCTGAAGGACCGCAAGCCCACCGGCGATGAACTGGACCGCGCGGCGACCGTGGTGCCGCGCGTCGCACCCCCGGCGCTCGTCGAGTGCGCCGACAGGCGCATGGCGACCAACGACTTCCGCTCGGCCCAGCAGCGGTTCCAGCAGCTGCTCGACCAGTACCCCGGCCACGAGCTGACCGGCAAGGCTCAGGAGGGCGTCACGAAGGCCAGGCTCGCGGCCGAACTCGCGCACGTCCGCGGTCTGCACGGCGGCTACTGCGCACAGCCCGCCGCTTACAGCGGTGCGCCCGAGTTCCGCAGGGGCGCCGTCAACCGGGCGGTGGTCTGGGGCAACCGCCAGTACGTGGACCAGCTGCCCGGTGACTGGCTCACCCACGACGTCGGCCAGGCCGTGCTGGTGGTGTGCACGGGCCAGACCGAGTTCGGCGCCCCGACGCAGAGCTGCTCGTACCGGACCAACAGGACCGGCCGGGCCGGCCTCGTGACCTTCCGCAAGATCGCCATCCCGGTCAAGGCCTACGAGCTGCGGACCGGGAGGGTCGTGGTGGACACCAAGGTGGAGATCGGTGGCACCAGCTGCCCGAGCACGTTCTTCGCCTCGGGCGACGGCCCGCCGCCGAACCGGTACGTGAGCCCGTCCGACGGCGACGTCCGGGCGGCCTACGCCGCGGTGATCACTGCTTGACGGTCTCACCGCCCGGTGTGGTGGTTCGTCCACCGCACCGGGCGGTGAGCGTGTTCAAGTACGACGGCTGCTACTTCGTGGCGCACAGGGCCTTGCCGAGGAAGGCGAGAACTTCGTTGCGGCCGGCTTCGTCGTTCGTCACGGCGACGGTGACCGCCCGGCCGTCGGAGGTGATCGCGGCACGGGTCCGGAAAACGTCGGTGTCGCCACCATGACCGAACGCCGTGACCCCGCAGCTGGGCTTCATCTCGATCACCCCGGACCGTGGCGCCACCCTGCGGCACAGTGGGGCGCCTCCATCGTCTCGCTACCCGAGCCCTGCAAGGACGAGGTTCCCGGCAGGTGCGACGTTCAAGCACGCAGACGACTTCTAGGCGTCCCGGCACCGGTCCCGTCTCTCGGGAAGTCGCTGGAAGCCGGCTGACTCGTAGGTGGCGACGGCGGCGACGTTGGAGCTCGGGGTGCAGACGAGCGCGCTCGACGAGCCCAGCTCCCGAAGCGCCGCCGCCGCGGCGACGGTGATGGCCCTGCCGTAGCCGCGGCCTCGATGATCTCGGTGCACGCCCATCGGTTCGAGCACCCCGGGCTTTCCCGGACCGGCCGACCACACCGTCACCGCCGCGACCGGGTTGTCGCCGTCGTACGCGACCAGGCACCGGGCGTCGGCGTATGGCAATCCGGTCGCCATCGCATGCCAGCGGTCTTCCGTGAACGTCGAACCGTCGAACGATTCCCGCTGCACCAGGGCACGGATGTGTGCCTGCTCCGGCCCGATCACCGCGGTCCGCACGCCTGGATCCCACACCGGCTCCGAGAGATCGCGGCGCAGCGGCGCCCACGCCTCGCCGTCACCCCAGCCGTTCTCCGCCAGCAGATCTCGGACCAGTGCGCCGTTCGGTGCCTCGACGGACGCCTTCCCGGCTGTCAGCACACCAGGCGCGTCCTCGACCAGCCGTTGCGCCAGCTCCTCGTCCCGCTGGACGTCCGGCGCGGTCGTCAGGCGCAGCAGGTCGGGTTCGTCCAACAGCCCGACGGCGAGAATCCTCCCGTTCCGGCTCCAGGTCCGGACCGCCGCGGCCGTCGCCTCCGCACCGAACCGCCAGAACCAGCCCAGGTCTCCCGGATGCAGCTGCATCGGGGCGCCGTCGTGTTGCCACTCCCGCAGCACGCGTACAGCGTCGCCCAGCCTGACGGCTCCCGGCCGGTCCAGCACAATCGCCATACCCCTGATCACACACCACCGGACCGATGAATGCATGTGATTTCAGGCCGCCCCGTGCATGGGCAGCCGCCGTGTTCACGACAGCAGTCCGATCTTCATGCAGGGCATGGTCCACTTCGTCGGCCGCGGCTCGGATCTCGTGGAGACGTCGCCGGGCGACGCATGAATCCGGACCACCCCGGCGGCTGTGCGAGAACACCCCGCGCATGGCTCGGCAGCCCACCGGCGGGGCGCTGCCGACGGGACACCGGCTCGCCGCGAACGAGTGGACTGCGGCACTGACGGGCGAGGGAGCCGCAACCGGGTAGCCGGGTGCGTCTCCGGCGAGTCGAGGCGACTGCCAGAGGTGGGAGAGCGGCCGTCCGCCCCGGCGCGGCATCGACATCGGCTACCTGACCACCGCGCCGGGGACCCGCTGCACCACGTTCCACGCGGCGGGACCGGACATCTCCGCCGTGGCGGCCCTCGACGAGTCCACAAAGGACGCCGTGCCGACAGGTGAGTTCGTCGCCACCGCCCTCATACCGCGGTGAGTTCGCGCAACGTCGGTGTCGCGTGGTGGGTGTAGTCGCACACCACGGGGTGGACCGCGTGACGGCCCGGCGACGGTGCCAGTACCAGGTGGTGGTCGGCCAGGTGTTCCAGGACTGTTCACCAGCAGCCTTGCCAGCAGCGCGGCGGGCTTGCGCGCGACCCGCCGCGGCTCGCCCTCACCCGGCACTCGCGTCTCCAGCGGCCCCTGTACGCGAAAAGCACCTTCGCACCTCCGGTCTCCCCTTCGATCACGGTTCGAACCGTCCCAGGGGAACCATGGGGATTTGATGGCACGGCGATCAGGTCTTGCAGGTGGCTCCGCGGATCGACTTGGGCGGGGTTTCCAGCACGCGCGCGCCGTCCGTGGCCTGGACGAGGAAGCAGTACTTGCCCGCACCGTCCACCGGTACGCGCATCGAGCGGGTGAGGGCCATGAGCACCTGCGGCTTCTGGTTCTCCGCCGCCACGACGACGGCGAACGTGAAGCCGTCCGGAGCCTGCCAGGCCAGATCGACGTGCGCCCCGCCGTCGACCGGATCGGCCAACGTGAGGGTGACCGGCGCGGTGGCCGAACTCGTCGCGATCGTGGTGGTGGACGCTGCCGACCTCGGGGCGACCGGCTGGTCGTGGAGGAGGCTCGGCAAGGTGACAAGAGCGGTGGCGGCGGCAACGATCCCGACGACCACTGTCCGGGCGCGGGGTCGTCCGCGCTTCTCAGGCGCAATGGCGTCGGCGGCAGCGGCTTCGGGTGCGGCGAGTGCTGGCGCGACGGGGTCGATCTGCGGTTCCAGCAGCTCGGCGAGCTGCCGGACCACGACCTCCACCGTCGACGGGCGGTCCGCGGGGTCATCGGCGAGCAGGCGTCGCAGCAGCTTCACCAGGTCCTCCGGGACGTCCTGCAGCGGTGCCCCCTCGCCCGGCGGGGAACCCGTCAGAGCGAGGTGCAGCACACCACCGATCCCGTACAGGTCGGACCGCTCATCCATCGTGCCGTCGTGCCGGGTTTCCGGAGCGGTGTACTCGGTCGCGGCCGGCGGGAACGCGCGGCGCAAGGCCGTGCCGAAGTCCGCGACCATCGGCGCGCCGGACGGGTGGAACAGCACGTTGTGCGGTGTCAGTCCACCGTGCACGACACCGACGCGGTGTGCCGCGGCGACGGCCGTGGCGACCGCGTGGCCGACCACCAGAGCGTCGGGCGGGAGCAGCGCCCCGCTGTCCGCCACCAGTCCCGCCAGCGACACCGAGCAACGCTCCATCTGCAACGCGGGGTTGCCGTCTCCCAGCCGCACCACGTCGTCGACCGGCAGGATCGGCGTTTCGCCGCGCAACGGGGCCAGTGCCGCTTGCTCGCGTTCGAACGCGTCGAGCGCATGCTCGTCCACCGGCGGGTACGCCTTGAGAGCCAGGTAGAGGCCACCGTAGACGGTGGCCACGGGCCCCGTGCCGATGAGGTCGAAATCGTCTCCACCGGTCATCGCGTGCTCCACCTGTTCGTTGCGTCGGCCACGCGGGCCGCCTTGCGCGACGCCGCCGCGGCCTCGAGCGGCCGACCGGCGTGGGTCAGCACCTCGACCAGGCGCAGCCACGTGCGTTCCCGTTTCGGGTCCTCCGCCGTGAGCGCCTGGAGCAGCGTCACGGAGCCGGCTGTCTGGTCCATCGCCATCAGCGCGTCCACCAAGTGGTCCAGCGCCGCCCATCGCAACCGTGTCAGCCGGCCCGTCTCCGCGCGGCTGTGGTAGGTGTTCAGCGCCGCGAACGGCGCGCCGCGCCACAACTCGGCCGCGGCGCGGTAACAGCGAGCGGCCATCGCCGGATCAGTGGGCAGCGATGCGCATCCGTCGTCGACGAGCTGTTCGAAAACGACGCTG
>JASLAV010000444.1 GCA_030146905.1 Lentzea sp.
GGCGGTGGCGACCTGTTCGGGCACCTGCATGCCAGCCGGTGCGTCGAGATGGACCCAGCCGTCGCCGAGCGCGGGGAAGAGCCCTCGTACCCGTGCGACGTCGAACGCCATGACACACACCGTACGTATGCGAGCAAACACGGCAACGACCAGCCCCACCCCGATTGGTTTCGAAAACGTGAATCGCGCGAGGATGGAGACCATGAACCAGGAGCAGCCCGTCGTAATCGTCGGAGGCCAGGACGGCGACATCGCCGACCTCGTCGAACAGCCGGCGAAGGTCATGCGGATCGGCACGATGATCAAGCAGCTGCTGGAGGAGGTGCGGGCGGCGCCTCTGGACGAGGCCAGCCGCAACCGGCTCAAGGAGATCCACAAGCGGTCCATCGAGGAGCTCGAGGACGGCCTGGCGCCGGAGCTGCGCGAGGAGCTGGAGCGCCTGTCGCTGCCGTTCACCGAGGAGGGCACCCCCTCCGACGCCGAGCTGCGGATCGCGCAGGCTCAGCTCGTGGGCTGGCTGGAGGGACTCTTCCACGGCATCCAGACCGCGTTGTTCGCCCAGCAGATGGCGGCACGGGCCCAGCTCGAGCAGATGCGCGGCCGTGCGCTTCCCGCCGGCAGCGGCGACGCGCAGGACGCGGGGCCCACCGGCAAGGGAACGGGGCAATACCTGTAGCCCTGTGGTTGGCCCTACCATGCGGCCCACTACTTGAAGTGGTGTGAGGAGTCGAAGGTGCTCGACAAAGTTCGCCGAAGCCTGGAGCCCGGCTTCATCCGCAAGGCTCTCCGCGACAAGCTGATCCGCGCGGTCGAGGACGCGGTCCGCCCGTACCACCAGATCCAGCAGGGCCGCATCGACGACCTCCAGCACCAGCTCAACGAGGCGCTGCGGTACCAGGGCGACCGGATCGCGGAGCTCACGGCGAACTACGAGCACCGGGAACGCCGCGACCTGCTGTTCGCGGCTGAGCGCGACGCCGCCGCGGACAGCGCCAGGTTCGCGCTGGAGAACATGCGGACCGCGCCGAACTTCCCCGACCCGCACGCCACGCTGCACCACGCGCTGAGCCTTCTCGACGTCGACGGCATGGTGCTGGAGTTCGGCGTCTACACCGGCACGACGCTGAAGATCATCGCCGCCTCCGCCGCGGACCGGGAGGTCTACGGCTTCGACTCCTTCACCGGACTGCCGGAGGACTGGCGCACCGGCTTCTCGGCCGGCGCGTTCGGCGTCGAGCAGCTGCCGGACGTCCCCGGCGCCGAGCTCATCGCGGGCTGGTTCGACGACACGCTGCCCGGCTTCGTGGCGGAGCACGCGGGACCGGTCGCGTTCCTGCACGTCGACTGCGACCTCTACTCCTCGACCAGGACGGTGCTGGAGCACGTCGGTCCGCGCCTGCTGGCCGGCTCGGTGGTGCTGTTCGACGAGTACTTCAACTACCAGGGCTGGCGCGACCACGAGCACAAGGCGTGGATGGAGTACACGGCGGAGACCGGCACCGAGTTCAGCTACGAGGGGTACACGACCGACCACGAGCAGGTCATCGTGAAGATCACGAAGGTTCCTGGACAATCCGGACGTTGACCTCCCCGTGACCGACCGGGGGCGAAGCCTTCGTGAACTCGCCGGTACCCTCAGTCCTCGTGCAAGCCACCAGTACGTTCGACCATGCTGAGGCACCCCCTGCCGCGAACTCCAGGACGTTCGCTCGCGCCGTCGAGGACCTGAAGGCGGCCTGGCAGCACCGCGAGCTGTGGGGCCATCTGGGCTGGCAGGACATCAAGCAACGTTACCGCCGGTCGGTCATCGGGCCGCTGTGGATCACCATTTCGATGGGCACCACAGCTCTGGCCCTCGGCCTGCTGTACTCGCAGCTGTTCGGCGAGGAGATCTCGACGTTCCTGCCTTACGTGACGGTGGGTTTCATCGTCTGGGGCTTCATCCTCGGCTGCGTCAACGAGGGCACCGACGTCTTCATCGCCAACGAGGGGCTGATCAAGCACCTCCCGGCGCCGATCACGGTCCACGTGCTACGACTGGTGTGGCGTCAGACCCTGTTCTTCCTGCACAACCTGGCCGTCTACTTCGTCGTGCTGGCGATCTTCTTCACGACGCTCGCCCACCCGTACATGATGAACAACGATCCCGAGATCAAGCCGGGCGTCGGCTGGGAGATCCTCCTCGCGGTTCCCGGTTTCGCGCTGCTGGCGATCAACGGCGTGTGGATCGCGTTGCTGTTCGGCATCGTCAGCACCAGGTTCCGCGACATCCCGCCGGTCGTGCACAGCTTCATCAACCTGGTGTTCTTCATGACGCCGATCGTCTGGCACGCCGGTGTGCTCAACAAGGTCAGCGGCGGCGACGGCGGCTGGCGCGTCCTCATCGCAGAGCTCAACCCGGTGTACCACTACCTGGAAATCGTCAGGGCGCCTTTGCTCGGCCACGTCGTCGACTGGCACCACTGGGCCGTCGTCGGTGGCATGACGGTCGTCGGCTGGGCGGTCGCACTCGTGGCACTTCGCAACTGGCGCGCTCGCGTCTCGTACTGGGTCTAGAGGAGGTCGGCAAACCATGGTCAGCATCGACGTCTGGAACGCATCGGTCGACTTCCCGATCTTCGACGCCAAGTCGAGGTCGCTGAAGAAGCTCGCGCTCGGCAAGGTCGGCGGCAAGATCGGCTCAGAGGGCCGCGTCCCGATCATCGAGGCACTGCACGACATCACGCTCCACCTCAAGCACGGCGACCGCGTCGGACTGGTGGGTCACAACGGCGCAGGCAAGTCCACGCTGCTGCGCCTGCTCGCGGGCATCTACGAGCCGACCCGCGGCAGCCAGCGCATCGTGGGCAAGGTCGCGCCGGTCTTCGACCTCGGCGTCGGCATGGACCCGGAGATCTCCGGGTACGAGAACATCATGATCCGCGGCCTGTTCCTCGGCATGAGCCGCAAGCAGATGGAGAAGCGGGTCGACGACATCTCCGAGTTCACCGAACTCGGCGACTACCTGTCGATGCCGCTGCGCACGTACTCGACGGGCATGCGCGTGCGGCTCGCGCTCGGCGTGGTCACCTCCATCGACCCCGAGATCCTGCTGCTCGACGAGGGCATCGGCGCGGTCGACGCGGCGTTCATGGCGAAGGCCCGCGAACGCCTGAAGGACCTCGTGAAGCGGTCCGGCCTGCTCGTGTTCGCGAACCACTCCGACGAGACGCTGCTGGACTTCTGCGACAGCGCGATCTGGATGGACGAGGGACGCGTCAAGCAGCACGGCGGCCTGCGCGAGGTGCTCACCGCGTACAAGGGCCACGACCCCTTCGAGCGCATGACCCCCGAACAGATCGCCAGGCTCGGCTACTCCTCTCCCGTCCTCAGCGGAAATGGCGGCGAATAAGACCGTGAAGCTCCAGGCACTGCCCAAGGGCTCCGTCGTGGCGGTGGTGGTCACCCGCCACCGCAGGGAGCTGCTGGCCGAGTCGCTCAAGGCGCTGGCGACCCAGACACGCGTCCCCGACCACCTGGTCGTCGTCGACAACGGCCCTGACCAGCCGGTCGACGACCTGGTGGAGCAGTGCCCGCTTCCGACCACGTACCTGCCGTCGCATCGCAACCTCGGTGGCGCCGGCGGCTTCGCGCTCGGCATCCTGCACGCGCTCTCGCTGGGCGCGGACTGGGTGTGGCTCGCCGACGACGACGGCCGCCCGGCCGACGAGAACGTGCTGGCCGTGCTGTTGGAGGAGGCGGAGCGCCGCAAGCTCGCCGAGATCTCCCCCGTCGTCACGAACATCGACAGCCCGGACAAGCTCGCGTTCCCGTTGCGCCGCGGCCTGACGTGGAAGCGTTCGGCCGCGG
>JASLAV010000690.1 GCA_030146905.1 Lentzea sp.
ATCCAGGCGCTGTGGGACACGATCCTCCCGTTCGCGGGCTACGCGTTCAACAAGTCGCACGCCGCCGCGTACGGCCTGATCTCGTACTGGACGGCCTACCTCAAGGCGAACTTCCGCGCCGAGTACATGGCCGCCCTGCTCACGTCGGTCGGTGACAACAAGGACAAGTCCGCCGTCTACCTCGCGGAGTGCCGCCGGCTGGGCATCAAGGTGCTCCCGCCGGACGTCAACGAGTCGGCGCTGCGGTTCAGCGCGGTCGGCACGGACATCCGCTTCGGCCTGGGCGCGATCCGCAACGTCGGCGCGAACGTCGTCGAGTCGATCATCAAGACCCGCAAGGAGAAGGGCGCCTACACGTCCTTCACGGACTTCATGGACAAGTCCGAGCTCGTCGCCTGCAACAAGCGCGTGATCGAGTCGTTGATCAAGGCGGGCGCGTTCGACTCGTTCGGGCACACCCGCCTGTCGCTGATCCAGGTGCACGAGGACGCGGTCGACGCCGTCGTCCCGATCAAGCGCAAGGAGGCGGAGGGGCAGTTCGACCTGTTCGGCGGCGGCGACAGTGCCGACGACCAGGACGACAGCACCTCACCGCTCGCGCACCTCAAGTTCGGCACGGAGGAGTACCCGCGCAAGCAGATGCTCAGCCTCGAGAAGGAGATGCTGGGGCTCTACGTGTCCTCGCACCCGCTCGACGGCGCGGAGCGGATCCTGCGCAAGTACGCGCCACGCCCGATCGCGGTCGTGCTCGACGACCCGCCCAAGGAGGGCGAGCTGATCGTCTCGGGCATGATCTCGTCGATCGAGCGCCGGGTGAACAAGAACGGCCTGCCGTGGGCGATCACGGTGATCGAGGACCTGGACGCGTCCATCGAGGTGCTGTTCTTCCCGAAGTCCTACGAGGTGCTGCGCGACGACCTGGAGCTCGACTCCGCGGTGTGCGTGAAGGGCAGGGTGAACTGGCGCGAGGACAAGATGGCGATCTTCGGCGACGGAGTCGTCCCGCTCGACATCAGCGACGCGGAGGCGAACCCCGGCGCGGACCCGCCGCTCGTCCTCGGGCTGCAGACCAAGACGCTGACGCCGGAGCTGATCGAGGAACTGAAGATCGTCTTCAAGTCGCACGAGGGGCAGGTCGCCGTGCACCTGGAGGTGCAGAAGCGCGACAGGTCGAAGGAGCTGCTGGTGGTGGAGAACTACCGGGTCCAGCCGACGCCGTCGCTCTTCGGTGACCTCAAGACCATCAGGGGCGTGACGATCCAGCGTTAGCGGCAGCCGTTTGCGTGGTGAATGACCGAATTCCTGGCGATCGCCGGTTCTGGGCCGTCAATCGCCAGGCAATTCGAGAAATTGTGGCAAGGTTTGAGTAAACGGGGTTTACTGGGTGAGGTGACGACACTCACCCAGCTCCCCGAAGGCTACGTCCAGAACCTGCACGAGGTGCACGACGTCCTGCGCACCGAGGGGCCCGTGCTCGAGACCCGCCTCCCCCAGGGCCTCAAGGTCTGGGTCGTGACCCGCTACGACGAGGCCAAGACCGCCCTCACCGACCCGAGGCTCGCCAAGGACACCCGCGAGCTCGGCCGCCTCTTGGAGATCCACGCACCCGACGGGCGACGCGTGCTCGACGAGTCGCTGTCCGAGCACATGCTGAACATGGACCCGCCCGGCCACACCCGGCTGCGCAAGCTCGTCACGAAGGCCTTCACGGCCCGCCGGGTGGAGCTGATGCGCCCGCGCGTGCAGGAGATCTCGGCCGAGCTGATCGCGAAGCTGAACGACGGCGACGTGGTCGACCTGCTGGAGGTGTTCGCGTTCCCGCTGCCGATCACCGTCATCTGCGAGCTGCTCGGCATCCCGATCGACAACCGCGAGGAGTTCCGCGACTGGACGGACCGGCTGCTGACCTTCGGCAGGACCGAGGACGTGCAGGCGGCCGCCACCGCGATGGCGGGCTTCCTGTACCGGCACGTCAGCGAGGTGCAGGCGGCCGAGCCCGACGACACCTTCTTCTCCGCGCTCGTGCACGCGACCGAGTCCGGTGACCGGCTGACCAACGAAGAGCTCGTGTCGATGGCGTTCCTGCTGCTGGTGGCCGGCCACGAGACGACGGTCAACCTCATCGGCAACGCGGTGTTCCAGCTGCTGAAGAACCCGGACCAGCTGCAGATCCTCAAGGACAGGCCCGAGCTGATCCCCGCGAGCGCCGAGGAGTTCCTGCGGCTGGAGGGCCCGATCAACCTCGCGACGTTCCGCTACACCAAGGAGCCCGTCGAGCTGGGTGGCGTGACCGTGCCGGCGGACGAGATCGTGGTGGTGTCGCTCGTGTCCGCCAACCGGGACGCGGCGCGCTACGAGAACCCCGACCGGCTCGACGTGACGCGGTCGGCGCAGGGCCACGTCGCGTTCGGCCACGGCATCCACTTCTGCCTGGGCGCCCCGCTGGCCAGGCTGGAGTTCGACGTGGCGATGACGCAGCTGCTGGCGCGGTTCCCGAACCTGACGCTCGCCGCGGAGCCGGAGACGCTGGCGTGGCGGGACAGCACGCTGATCCACGGCCTGCACACGCTGCCGGTCCGCCTGGCCTAACCTTCGGCGGGTGGACGACCTGCTGAAGCTCGACCAGGCGCACGTCTGGCACCCGTACGGCCCGATGCCGGGCACCCAGGAGCCGCTGCTCGTCACCGAGGCTTCCGGTGTCCGGCTCCGGCTCGCCGACGGACGCGAACTGGTCGACGGCATGTCGTCCTGGTGGGCCGCGATCCACGGCTACCGGCACCCGGTGCTGGACGCGGCCGTCACCGGGCAGCTCGGCAGGATGAGCCACGTGATGTTCGGCGGGCTCACGCACGAGCCCGCCGTCCGGCTCTGCGCGAAGCTCGTCGAGATCACGCCCGCGGAGCTCCAGCACGTGTTCCTGTGCGACTCCGGTTCGGTGTCGGTCGAGGTCGCGATCAAGATGTGCCTGCAGTACTGGCGTTCGCAGAACCGGCCAGGGAAGCGCCGGCTGCTCACGTGGCGCGGCGGGTACCACGGGGACACGTTCACCCCGATGTCCGTGTGCGATCCCGAGGGTGGGATGCATTCGCTGTGGCGTGGAATCCTGCCGGAGCAGGTGTTCGCGGACGCGCCACCGGCCGAGATGGACACCGCCTACGTCCAGCACCTCGCCGATCTGGTCGAGCGGCACGCCGACGAGCTCGCGGCGATCATCGTCGAGCCGGTCGTGCAGGGCGCCGGCGGCATGCGGTTCCACGATCCGCGCTACCTGCACGTGTTGCGCGAGCTGGCGTACACGCACGACGTGCTGCTGGTGTTCGACGAGATCGCCACGGGCTTCGGCCGCACCGGTGAGCTCTTCGCCGCCGACCACGCGAACGTCAGCCCGGACGTGATGTGC
>JASLAV010000501.1 GCA_030146905.1 Lentzea sp.
CCGGCGTCGTGCACGGCGATGTTGACGGTCTCGCCGAACGAGTCCGCGAGCTTCTCGCAGACCGGCTGGCCCAGCTTGGTCAGGTCCATGCGGCCGGTGGCGGCACCGGCCAGGCGGACGACGCCGAAGCCGATGGCGTACTTGCCGCGTTCGCCGAGCTGCTCCACCAGGCCGCGCGCCTCCAGCACGGAGACGAGTCTGGACACCGTCGACTTGTGCACGCCGAGCTCGCCCGCGATCTCCGTGATCCCGGCCTCGCCCCTGGCCAGCATCTCGAGCACGCTGATGGCCCTGTCCACGGACTGCACCTGAGCTGCCGAGTCGGAGTTGCTCATGACGCAACAGTATCCGGCAGGTAAAACAACCCGCTCGAACTATTGACGACGCGCCCCGCGAGTCGCACATTGTGTTGCGTCATTCGGAACGTGTGCCGTTTCACGCAACGGAGGCCGACGATGATCCGCGCCTGCGCTCTCATGGACCTGCCCCCGGGGGAGGCCGTCCGCATCGTCGGTCCCCATGCGCCGATCGCCGTGTTCAACGCCGACGGCGACCTCTACGCCATCGACGACACCTGCACCCACCAGGACGCCTCCCTCAGCGAGGGGTGGCTGGAGGGCTGTTTCGTCGAATGTCCGCTGCACGCCGCGAGCTTCGACCTCCGCACGGGCGACCCCACCTGTCTGCCCGCCAAACGACCGGTGAGGACCTACCCCGTTGTTGTGGAAGATGGAGAGGTCTATGTCGATGTCGAGGTGAACAAGGACGTGGCGTGAGGACGATCGCGATCATCGGTGCATCACTCGCCGGTCTGAGGTCGGCGCAGGCACTGCGCCGGCAGGGGTTCGACGGGCGGCTCGTCGTCATCGGCGACGAGATCCACCTCCCCTACGACCGGCCTCCTCTCTCGAAGGACTTCCTCCTCGGCAAGGTCGAGGCCGTGCCGCTCGCGGACCAGGACGACCTCGACGCGCTCGACGCCGAGTGGCGGCTCCACACCTGTGCGACCGGCTTGCTCTCCACCGGGGAGGTCGCGCTCGGCGACGGCACGACGGTCGCGGCCGACGGAGTCGTCATCGCGACGGGCGGTGTGCCGCGGACCATTCCCGGCGCACACGTCCTGCGCACGCTCGACGACGCCATCAAGCTCCGCGACGCGTTCGCCCACGCGCAGACCGTCGGTGTCATCGGCGCCGGGTTCATCGGTGCGGAGATCGCGTCGAGTGCGCGCGCTCTGGGCAAGGACGTCACCGTCGTCGAAGCGCTGCCCGCACCGCTCATCCGCGTGCTGGGCCCCGAGATGGGTGCCGTGTGTGGACAGTTGCACGGCGACCACGGATCAACGTTGATAACGGGCGTCAATGTTGACTCGGTCAACGTTGACGGTGGGATCAACCTCGCCGACGGTCGTCGTGTCGACGCCGACGTCGTCGTCGCGGGCATCGGCGTGCGCCCGGCGACGGACTGGCTCGCCGGCGGACCGGTCAAGGTCGACAACGGCGTCGTGTGCGACGCGGGCGGCGTGACGGCGGTGAAGAACATCGTCGCCGTCGGGGACGTCGCCAACTGCGCGGGGCACCGCGCCGAGCACTGGACGTCCGCGACCGAACAGGCGCTGATCGCCACCCGCAACCTGCTCGCGGGCGAGACCGTCGCGACGCACACCAACGGCGGCTACGTCTGGTCCGACCAGTACGGCGTGCGGATCCAGTTCATCGGGCGGGCGACGGACGACGTCCGCGTCGAGGACGGGTCGATCGAGGACAGGAAGTTCGTCGCGACTTACCGCGACGGCGAGAACGGAGAGGACGTCGTCGGCATCGTGGCGATGAGCAACGCCCGGCTCTTCACGCGGATGCGCAGGAACCTGAGGTAGGAGACGGTCGTCACGGTTTGCCGCCACCGGCGACCGGCTACACCCCCATGTCCCGCGTGGACAGACGAACAGGGAGGCCCAGTGTCGCCGGTGCGGCGGATCATCAACCCCTTCGACCAGAGTGTTCTGACCGAGGTCGAGGACCAGACCCGCGACCAGGCGATCGCCGCGATCGCGAGGGCCAGAGAAGCCTTCGACCACGGCGACTGGCAGCACTCGGCCCCCGAGCACCGCGCCGCCGTGCTGAACCGCGTCGCGGACCTCCTGGAACGCGACAAGGAGGACATCGCCCGCACCGAGACGCTCGACACCGGCAAGACCCTGGTGGAGAGCCGCATCGACGTGGACGACGTCGTCGCCGTGTTCCGCTACTACGGCAACCTCGCGGGGCTGCTGCACCCGAAGATCGTCCAGGGCGCCCCGCCGGACGTCATCAGCCGCATCGACTACGAGCCCGTCGGTGTCTGCGGCATGATCGCCCCCTGGAACTACCCGCTGCTGCAGATGTCCTGGAAGATCGCGCCGGCGCTGCTCGCGGGCAACACGCTCGTCGCGAAGCCCAGCGAGATCACGCCGCTCACCACCATCAGGCTGTTCGAGCTGTTGCAGGAGGCCGGGCTCCCCTACGGCGTCGCGAACCTCGTCCTCGGCACGGGTCCCGAGGTCGGCGCGCCGTTGTCCGAACACCCCGACGTCGACCTGATCTCGTTCACCGGCAGCCTCGCGACCGGCCAGCGGATCATGGCGTCGGCGGCGAAGACCGTGAAGAAGGTCGCGCTCGAACTGGGCGGCAAGAACCCGAACATCGTCTTCGCGGACGCCGACCTCGACACCGCGGTCGACTACGCGCTGACGGCGGCGTTCTTCCACGCGGGCCAGGTCTGCTCGTCCGGCACCCGGCTCATCGTGCACAGCAGCGTCCACGACGACTTCGTGGACGAGGTCGCGCGCAGGGCCGACAGGATCAAGCTGGGCAACGGCTTCGACGAGGACACCGAGTCCGGTCCCCTCGTCAGCGACGAGCACCGCGCCAAGGTCGAGGGCTACGTCCGGCTAGCGGAGCAGGAGGGCGCCACCCTCAAGGCCGGCGGCAGGCGGCCGGAGGAAGCCGAGCTTCAGAACGGTTTCTTCTTCCGCCCCACCGTGTACGCGGACTGCCACAAGGACATGAGGCTCGTCCAGGACGAGACGTTCGGCCCGATCATCACCGCCGAGCGCTTCGAGTCCGAGGAGGAGGCCGTCGCGCTCGGCAACAACACCGACTACGGCCTCGCGGGCGGTGTCTGGAGCCAGGACCTCGACAAGGCGCAGCGCGTCGCGAAGAAGCTGCGCCACGGCACGGTCTGGATCAACGAGTTCGGCCCGTACCTGCCGCAGGCGGAGTGGGGCGGCTTCAAGCGCTCCGGTGTCGGCCGCGAGCTCGGCACGGCGGGCCTGCACGAGTACACCGAGCCCAAGCACGTGTACCAGAACCTCAAGCCCCAGGCCCAGAACTGGTTCGCGCGAAGGGACGCGCGATGACCGCCTACGACTACGTGATCGTCGGCGGCGGAACGGCGGGGTGCGTCCTCGCCGCGCGGCTGACGGAGGACCCGTCCGTCACGGTCGCGGTCATCGAGGGCGGCCCCTCCGACGTCGGCGACGAGAAGATCCTGAACCTGCGCAACTGGCTCAACCTGCTCGAGACCGAGTACGACTACGACTACCCGACGGTCGAGCAGCCCCGCGGCAACTCGCACATCCGGCACAGCCGCGCGAAGGTGCTCGGCGGGTGTTCCAGCCACAACACGCTGATCTGCTTCACGCCGTTGCCGCAGGACTTCGACGGCTGGGGCCACGGCTGGACGTGGGACGCGATCCGCCCGTACTACGACAAGGTCCAGCTCAACATCATCCCGGTCGCCGAGAAGGACAGGAACCCGATCGCGAAGGACTTCGTGGCCGCCGCACGGCAGGCCACCGGTGTCCAGGAGGTCCACGACTTCAACGCGCGGCCGTTCGAGGACGGCGTGGGCTTCTTCTCCATCGCCTACCACCCGGAGAAGGGCAACCAGCGCTCGTCGGCGTCCACCGCCTACCTCCACGACATCCTCGGCAGCCGCAAGAACCTGACGCTGCTGCTCGGCACCTGGGCGAGCAAGATCGAGTTCGACGGCACCCAGGCGATCGGCGTGCACACCGACAAGGGCTACGTCGAGGCGGACAGGGAGGTGCTGCTCTGCGCGGGCGCCATCGACACCCCGCGGTTGCTGATGCTCTCCGGTGTCGGCGACGCCGAGCACCTGAACAGCATCGGCATCGCACCGAAGCACGACCTCCCCGGTGTCGGCGAGAACCTGCTCGACCACCCGGAGTCGGTCATCGTCTGGGAGACCACGAGGCCGTTGCCGGAGAACTCGGTGATGGACTCCGACGCGGGTCTGTTCATCCGGCGCGACGAGTCCGACCCCAGGCCGGACCTGATGTTCCACTTCTACCAGATCCCGTTCACCGTCAACACCGGGCGCCTCGGCTATCCGGTGGTGGAGCACGGGGTCTGCATGACGCCCAACATCCCCCGGCCGCACAGCAGGGGAAGGATGTGGCTCAAGTCCAGCGACCCCGCGGAGAAGCCGGCGCTCGACTTCGGGTACTTCACCCACCCCGACGGCTACGACGAGCAGACCCTCGTCGACGGGTTCAAGATCGCGCGCGAGATCGCCGCGCGGGAACCGCTGAAGTCGTGGCTCAAGCGGGAGATCGCACCGGGTCCGGACGTCACGAGCGACGAGGCGCTGTCCGAGTACGGTCGCAGAGCGGCCCACACCGTCTACCACCCGGCGGGCACGTGCGCGATCGGGTCCGTTGTGGACGGTGACCTCAAGGTCATCGGGCTCGAAGGACTCCGCGTGATCGACGCGTCGGTGTTCCCGACCATGCCGACCGTGAACCCGATGGTCACGGTGCTCATGATCGGGGAACGCGCCGCCGAGCTGATCAAGGGAGCCCGCTGACGCGCCAGGGCGCGTCCCGTGGGTCCGTTCGATGAGAGTCACGGTCGAGCGTCCTGGAGGGGCGGTGCCGCCGCGACGCCCTCATACCGGCGTGTTGCGGCGGTGCCGTCTCCGGGGCCCTCGGCCGCGACTATCGCGGACGAGACTCACGGGACACGCGCTAACCCTGCAGGCGGAGCAGGCGCAGGGCGAGCTGCACCTCCAGCACGCGGTCCGGCGACTGCCAGTCGGCGCCGAGCAACGACGCGACCCGGTCGAGCCGTTGCGTGACCGTGTTGACGTGCACGTGCAGCTCCGCCTTGGCACGGCTCAGGTTCGCGCCGCAGCGGAAGTAGACCTCCAGCGTGTGCACCAGTTCCGTGCCGCGTTCGGCGTCGTAGCCGAGCACCGGTCCCAGCACCGAACGCACGTACCCCGACACGTCCGCGCGGTCACCCAGCAGCACGCCGACGAACCCGAGGTCGTCCAGCGTCGCGGCGTCCTTCTCACGTCCCAGCTGCTTCAAGGCCTTCAAGCACCGCCGCGCCTCCTCGAAGGCCGCCGCGATCGCCACCGGTCCCGCGACCGGACCGCACGCACCGACCGTCGCGTCCAGCGCCTTGGCCACCTCACGCGCCACGCCGGTGGACGTCGACGGCAGCGCCAGCACGACGTCACGTCCGCGTGACCCGGCGAGTCCCCTGTGGACGGAGGCGTAGTGCGTGGCCCCCGGCAGGTTGCCGTCCGCCACCAGCACGACGTGCGGATCGCTCAGCTCGACGCCCACCCGCCGTGCCCGCGCCAGCAGACCGGCGGCGTCACGCCCGTCGAGGACGTCGGTGATCAGCTCACCGCGGACCTTGTTCTCCGCCTCCGCCACGGTCCTGCGCAGCAGCAACAACAACGCCGTCACCGCCGCCGACCGTTCGAACAGCCGCCGGTCCGCGTCCGACAGGTCGGGACGGCCCGCCAGCGTGATCCCGCCCAGCAGCTCGGACCCCGCCAGCACCGCGCACACCCACACATCCCCGACGAGCACCGCACGGCCGTTGGCCCGCACCGCCGGTGACGGCACCGTCTCCAGCACGTCGACCGGTCCGCCGAGCAGCTCCCCCACCGCGGCGGCGACCTCGGCGGAGGAACCGCCGCGCAGCACCAGGTCCGTGAGCCGGTCGTGGGCTTCCTCCGCCCGTTTCATGGCCTCGTTGTGGGACTGGATCGTCGCGAACAACGACGCCGTGTCGATTGCGATGGCCGCGTGGTCCGCCAGCGACTGCAGCAGGGCGACTTCCTCCGGCGGGAACTCCCGCGGGGTCCTGTCGGCCGCGTACAGCACGCCGATGACCTTCGAGTCGAGCTTCAAGGGCACGCCGAGGATCGCGGTCAGGCCCTCGTCGCGCACCGCCGAGTCGATCGGCCTGGTGTGGTTGAAGCGGGCGTCGGCGAAGTAGTCGGAGGTCGCGTACGGCCGTGCGGTCTGCGCGACCAGCCCGCCCAGGCCCTCGCCGAGCCCGAGCCGGACCTTCTGGAACAACGGCGAGAACGACCCGTCCGTCACCCTCATGTAGGTGCCGGCCGGGTCGTTCATCGACAGGTACGAGACGTCCGTCCCGAGCAGCGTCCGCGCTCTGCGCACGATCGAGCGGAGAACCGCGTCCGGGTCTCGCATGCCCGCGAGCTCGGACGCGGTCTCGAACAACGCCGCCAGTTCGGCCTCACGCCGTCGTGTCACACCCCAACCCTGTCACGTTCCTCCAGGTCCGCACCACGGGTCTCCCGCGCCAGCAGGATCGCCACCACCGTAATCACGCACGTGATCAGGACGTAGATCGCGATGGGGAACGACGACCCGTACGCCTGCAGCAGCGCCGTCGCGATCAACGGGGCCAGCGCGCCGGCCGCGATCGACGCCAGCTGGTAGCCGACCGACGCACCCGAGTAGCGCACCCGTGTGCCGAACAGCTCGGAGAAGAACGCCGCCTGCGGCCCGTACATCGCGCCGTGCAGCACCAGTCCGACGGTCGTGGCGAGCGTGATCAGCACCGGGTCCTTGGTGTCGAGCATCGCGAAGAACGCGAAGATCCACCCCGCCATGCCGACCGCGCCGACCAGGTAGATCGACTTCCGCCCGAACCTGTCCGAGAGGTGGCCCCACACCGGGATCGTCACGAGGTGCACGGCCGAGGCGATCAGCACCGCGTTGAGCCCCACCGACTTCGAGAGCCCCAGCCCGGTCACCACGTAGACGAGGATGAACGCCGTGATCACGTAGTAGGACACGTTCTCGGCGAACCGCGCGCCCATCGCGATCAGCACCTCGCGCCAGTTGTGCTTCAGCAGCTCCAGCGCGGGCGCCTTCTCCTCGACGGGCTCCTTCGCCCGCTTCTCCTGCGCCGCCAGGAAGATCGGCGACTCGGACACGGTCAGGCGGATCCACAGGCCGATCACCACGAGCACACCGGAGAGCAGGAACGGGATCCGCCAGCCCCACGCGAGGAAGTCCTCGTCCGACTGCACCGCCGCCAGCACCGCCAGCACGCCCGTCGCCAGCAGGTTGCCGCACGGCACACCGGCCTGCGGCCACGACGCCCAGAACCCGCGCCGCGCGGGATCGCCGTGCTCCGACACGATCAGCACGGCGCCGCCCCACTCACCGCCGAGCGCGAAACCCTGCACCAGCCGCAGGAACGTGAGCAGCAACGGCGCCAGGACGCCGACCGACGCGTACGTCGGCAGCACGCCCATCAGCATCGTCGCGCCACCCATGAGCAGCAACGACAACACGAGCAGCTTCTTGCGCCCCAGCCGGTCGCCGTAGTGGCCGAACACCAGACCGCCCAACGGCCTTGCCAGGAAGCCGATCGCGTACGTGGTGAACGCGAGCAGCGTGCCGGTCAGCGGGTCCGCCGTGGGGAAGAACAGCTTGTTGAACACCAGGGCGGCTGCCGAGCCGTAGAGGAAGAAGTCGTACCACTCAACGGTCGTCCCGATAAGCGAAGCGCCTACCACCTTTTTGATCATCGACAACTCCTCATTGAGCGGTCCAGCCGCCGTCGACGGCCAACGACGTACCTGTGACAAAACCGTTGTCGCACAACCACAAAACGGCGTCGGCGACCTCGGAGGGCTCGATCAGCCGCTTGACGGCGCTGCGCTGGAGGAAGACCTGCGACAGGACCTCGTCCTCCGAGATGCCGTGCACGCGCGCCTGGTCCGCGATCTGCTTGTCCACCAACGGGGTCCGCACGTAGCCCGGGGCCACGCAGTTCGACGTGACGCCGTGGGGCGCGCCTTCGAGGGCGGCGACCTTGGAGAACCCCTCCAGGCCGTGCTTCGCGGCGACGTAGGCCGACTTGAACGCGGACGCGCGCAACCCGTGAACGCTGGAGATGTGGACCAGCCGGCCCCAACCGGCGTCGTACATGTGCGGCAGGACGTGCCGGGTGAGCCGGAACGCCGCCCCCAGCATCAGCTCGACCATCGCCGAGAAGCGCTCGGCGGGGAACTCGTGGATGGGCGCGACGTGCTGCACGCCGGCGTTGTTGACGAGGATGTCGATCTCGGCGGGCAGCTCCGCCACTGGTTGGGTCAGGTCGAGGACGTGCCCGGCCCCGCCCAGCTCCGACGCGAGGGGCAGCACCCCGGGATCGCGGTCGACCAGGTGGACCTTCGCGCCCTGCGAGGCCAGCGCGCGGGCGCAGGCCAGGCCGATGCCGCTCGCGGCTCCGGTGACCAGCGCGGTGTGACCCGTGACACTCGACATGACCGGAAACGGTAGGCGTGACACGCCGTGATCAACATGTGGCGGCCCCACACAACGCCCGGTGGCCACATGGTTTTAGCCAACATTTAGCGTGGAGGAGGCATACAGCGCAAAAGATCGGGTATAGAGGCGTAAGCTCCCGTCACCTGAACGGGGGAACATCCGCAAGAGGGGGCCCATCATGTCCACGACACCCATTTACGACGACCTCCTGCGCGAGCTCGACGAGATCGCACAGGAGGCCGGTCTGACCAGCTCGGAGCCTGCGGCCGAGCCTGCCCAGCAGTAGCTACTTCGGAGGGGCGATCAGCTCGGCGGGCACCGGCTCGTCCTTGCTGATCAGGTCGAAGAGCTGCGAGGCCTTCTCCTTGTTCCACTGCACGACAGAGCCCGCACCGGGCACCGTCGGCGTGGAACCGACCGGCACGGTGCCGCTCGTCGCGTCGCCCATGTTGAGCGCGACGCTCGCCAGGTGCCACACGTGGTCGTCGTCGTTGACCGACACCGAGCCCGACGCCGCGTTCATCAGCGGGATGACGCGGAACGGGTTGGCCAGCGTGGCCGGACTCTTGACCTTCTCGAAGAGCGCCGACAGGAACTGCCGCTGGTTCTGCACGCGCTGCAGGTCAGCGGTCGCGAACGCGCGCGTCCGCACGAAGCCGAGCGCCTGCGGCCCGTCGAGCTCCTGGCACCCCGCGGGCAGGTCGATGCCCGCCAGCGGGTCCTTGATCGGCTGGTCGAGGCAGATGTCCACACCGCCGACAGCGTCGACCATGTCGGAGAACCCGCCGAAGCCGATCTCCATGTAGTGGTCGATCCGCACGCCGGTCGCACCCTCGACGGTCTGCACGAGCAGCTGCGGCCCGCCGAACGCGTACGCCGCGTTGACCTTGTTCCGGCCGTTGCCGGGGATGGGGACGTACGAGTCGCGCGGAAGCGACAGCAGCACCGGCTTGGCCGCGCTGTTGTCCGGCAGGTGCAGCATCATGATGGTGTCGGTGCGCCGGCCCGCCGCGTCACCGGTGGCGAGCGCGTCCTTCTGCTCCTGCGTCAGGCCCTCCCGCGCGTCCGATCCGACGAGCAGCCACGTGGTGCCCGCCGTCTCCGCCGGACGGCCTTCGTAGTCCGACAGCGCGGTGATCCGCGTCAGCGTCGAGTCGACGTAGAACCCGAACCCGACCGCGCCCAGAACCAGGACGAGCAGCAGCACCAGAATGACGCGTCCCGGACGCCTCTTCTTCTTCATCGGCCGCTGCGGCGGCATGGGACGCCGCGGCTGCTGGTAGCCGTGGTGATACCCAGCGCTCATGTGTCGCCAACCCCGATCGCATTAGTT
>JASLAV010000780.1 GCA_030146905.1 Lentzea sp.
CATCTCCGTCTTGGGGACGACGTAGCCGTTCTTCCACAGCGCGGAGAACAGGTCCTGCACCACCTGGTAGTGGTTGCCGGTGGTGGTGCGGGTGAAGAGGTCGTAGGACAGGCCGAGGCCCTGGAGGTCGGAGGCGATCACGCGGTTGTACTTGTCGGCGAGCTCACGAGCCGTGAGCCCTTCCTTCTCGGCTTGCACCTGGATGGGCGTGCCGTGCTCGTCCGTGCCGCTGACCATGAGCACCCGGTGTCCGGACATTCGCATGTAGCGGGAGAAGACGTCGGACGGGACACCGAAACCGGAGACGTGACCGATGTGCCTGGGGCCGTTGGCATATGGCCAGGCCACCGCGGTCAGTACGGAGGCACTCATGCACATAGCCTACGGAGGCGGTGCCAGCCGCTTTTCACTGCATGGGAGGTCTGTTGTCCGCGACCAGGATGCTGGTGCTCGGCGTGGTGAAGCTCGTCGGCGAGGCACACGGCTACGTGGTGCGCCGCGAGCTGAAGTCGTGGTCGGCGGACAGCTGGGCGAACGTGCAGCCCGGCTCGATCTACCACGCGCTGAAGTCGCTGGCCAGGGACGGGCTGCTGGAACCGGTCGGCACCGAGGAGTCCGAGGACGGCCCCGCCCGCACGACCTACCGGATCACCCCGGCCGGTGAGCACGAACTGCAGGACCTGCTCTCCCACGCGCTGGCGGACGCGACCGCCGGCAACGACGAGGTCTCCGCGGCTGTGGCGATGCTCAACCTCGTCCCGCGCAAGCAGGCCGTCGTGATGCTGAGGAACCGGCTCGCCGGACTCGAAGGGCAGCTCGCGCCGACCAGGCACGGCATCGGCTCCATGCCGGAGATGGGCAAGCCCGCGCACGTCAGCGAGCTCTTCCGGCTGTGGCTCGTCCAGCTCGAAGGCCAGGTGCGCTGGACCCAGGAGCTGATCGAGCGCCTGGAGACGGGCGCGTACGACCTGGCGGACTAGTCAAATTTGATTAGTCTCGCTAGCCTCTGGTCAAACTTGACCAGAGGGGGTTCAGCCATGATCAAGGCACGCGGCCTCGCGCGCCGGTTCGCGACGAAGACGGGTCCGGTGGACGCGGTCAGGGGCGTGGACATCGACGTCGCCGAGGGCGAGCTCGTCGGGTTCCTCGGCCCCAACGGCGCCGGCAAGTCCACGACGTTGCGCATGCTCACCACGCTGCTGCGGCCGACCGCCGGTGAGGCGGTCATCGCCGGGCACGACCTGCTGACCGACCCGGCCGGCGTGCGCCGCAACATCGGCTACGTCGGCCAGGGCAACGGCGCGGGCCAGGACCAGCGGGTCGGCGACGAGCTGGAGTTCCAGGCCCGCTTCTACGGGCTGGGAAAGCACGAGGCCCGCAGGAAGGTCGCGGACCTGCTCGACCGGTTCGACCTGGCGGGGCTGGAGAAGCGCGGCGTCATCACGTTGTCGGGCGGCCAGCAGCGTCGGCTCGACATCGCTATGGGCGTGCTCCACGACCCGCGGCTGCTGTTCCTCGACGAACCGTCGACCGCGCTCGACCCGCAGAGCCGCCGCAACCTGTGGGACCACGTCAGGCAGCTCAGGGCCGACGGCACCACGGTCTTCCTCACCACGCACTACCTCGACGAGGCCGACTTCCTCAGCGACCGGCTGCTGGTGATCGACCACGGCGCGATCGTCGGCGAGGGCTCGCCGGACGAGCTGAAGGACGGCGTCTCCGGCGACCTGGTCGTGCTCGGCACCCCGCAGGCGTCGCTGGTGTCGGAGAAGTTCGAGAACGCCGTGGTCGAGGGCGAGGAGGTCAGCTTCCGCGTCCCGAACGGCGACCGCGCGCTGCCGGGCCTGCTGCGCGACCTGGACAACCTCGGCGTCGAGCTGCACTCGGTGCAGGTGCACCGGCCGACGCTCGACGACGTGTTCCTGACCATGACCGGCCGCTCCCTGCGGGAGGAAGCCCGTGCTGCGTGACACCTGGCTCGTCTTCGTCCGGGTGATGCTCCCGGTGCTGCGCAACCCCGTGGCCGTCGTGTTCGGGCTCGCCCAGCCGTTGCTCTACCTCGGCCTGTTCGGGCCGCTGCTCGGCGACACCGGCTGGCAGTGGTTCGTGCCGGGCCTGCTGGTGCAGATGGCGTTGTTCGGCACCGCCTACGCGGGCTTCTCGCTGTTGCCCGAGGTGCGCACCGGCGTGATGGAACGGCTGCGGGTCACCCCGGTCAGCCGGATCGCGCTGCTCGTCGGCAGGGTCGGCAAGGACGTGGTGCTGCTCGTCGTGCAGAGCCTGCTGATCGTGCTGGCGGCGATGCTGTTCGGCTTCCGCGCCACGCCCGCCGAGATCGCGCTCGGGCTCGGCCTGGTGGCGTTGCTGGGCGTCGCCATCGGTGCCATGTCGTACGCGATCGCGTTGAAGGTGAAGCTGGAGTACGTCTTCGCGTCCGTGCTGTCGGCGACGATCGTGCCGGTGATGCTGCTGTCGGGCGTGCTGCTGCCCATGTCGAACGGCCCTCGGTGGCTCTACTGGCTGTCGCGGGCCAACCCGCTGGCGCACGTCGTCGACGCCGAGCGGTCGATCTTCAACACCGGTTCGGTGCTGCTGGGCCTGGTCTCGGTGGCGGTGCTCGTGCCGGCCGGGGTGTTCTACGGCGTCCGCACGTTCCACCGCGAGTCAGCTTGACTTGATCGCGGCGTCGTAGAGGGCCTTCTTGCTGATCCCGGCC
>JASLAV010000542.1 GCA_030146905.1 Lentzea sp.
CCGCCCACGCAGAACGGTCCGACCAGCTCCCACGACGAGCGCGGCGACAGCACCCGCGCCTGCAACGGCAGGTCACCGTGGGCGCCGGAGGCCATGACCACCCGCAGCACTGCGGACGACCCCGGCTCCACCGACACCGAGGACGGCGAGGACGCCACCCACAGGACCTCGACGGGATCCTCCGAGTCCCACTCCGGCACGGTCAGCAGGACCACGTCGTACACGTCGAAGGGCAGGCCCTCCAACGTCGCGCGCAGCGGGTGGCAGCCGGGAGTGCGCGGCGGCACCAGTCGCGCCTCCGCCGACACGAAGCCACCCGCGGCCAGCGTCACCGGCAACGTGGTCCAGGAAGCCGACCAACCCTCAGGCAGCGAAAGGCGGACGACACCCGAGAAGTCGGAACCGTCGGACATGACGACCACGCGCACACACGTCGGGCCGAGCACCTCCAGGCGCAGGTTCGCCGGGAGGCCGCCCAACGGTGCGGGCTCGCGCAACCAGTACCGAGCGAACACCGGCGTCACGGCGGGCGAGACGGGGCCCAGCGGTGACCCGGCCGGCGGACCCGGTGCCGCGGAAACCAGGCAGCCGCTCGAAGGCGACCGCGACCCGAGCACCCCGACCAGCGACGACGGCCCCAGGTGGTCCACGTCGTGCCACAGCGTGAAGGTCGTCGAGCCGACCATCTTCTCGCCGACCTCGCTGTGCCAGACGGTCACCGGGCCGATGATGCGCGGAGCCTCCAGCGCCGAACCGCCGACGGCGACGAGAGAAGCGATCGGGTCGTAGGACAGGACGAAGTGGGTGGACGCGATCTCCGTGCCCTGACCGCGTGTCCAGCCGTGGTCGACGTCGTCCTCGACCAGTTCGTAGGTGCGCCAGCCGCACGCCGGGACGTCACGGGCCAGGAAGGTCACGGTCGTGCCGTCGACCAGCGTCGGCAACGCCGAACCCTCGAACGAGACGTGCACGTTGCGCGCGACGGGCAGGTGCACGGAGACGATGTCGGTGCACGGCGTGGACAACGGGTTCCAGACGACGACCGATGAGTCCACCGTGGACGTGAGGGCGGCCGCTGACCGTGCGACGACTTCGGAACGCAGGTCGAAGGCCTCCCGCGGGTGCGCCGCGGCGGCACGGTCGAGAGCGGCGGAAGGAAAGGCGGCACCGGTCAGCCGGGCGGCGTGCGACGCCAGCACGGCGGCGGGCGAGTCGTCCGGAGGTGCGGCCGGCAGCGGAACGGCACTGCGCACGTAGTAGTCGCGCGGCAAGGAGCAGATCACCCGCGGCCACGTGTACCGCGCGCTCCAGTCGTGGTGGATCGCGGTCACCCAGGGGTTGGGACCGGAACGGCCGCCGCCGACGGGCAGCACCACGTGCGGTGCGGTGGCGGACTCCCGCAGGGTGAGGAAGGACGAGTAGACCGAGCGTTCGGCCTCACCCAGGGAAGACGCCGCCAGCGGTGAACCGGGAGGCAGCGACGAGAGCACCGGTGACACGCCGGCCACAGTGGACCTGGTGCCGACGACCTCGATGCGTCCCTCCGAGATCAGCCGCAACAGCGGAGCGCGGTGCTGGGGGAACGTGTCCCAGTACGGCTGCAGCAACTCCACCGACGTCACCGCGAACCGGTAGGCCGGATCGGTCAGCGCCAGGTCCAGGTGCGCCCGCACGGCGGCGAACGGTGCGTCAGCGGACACGTGCCCGATGAGGTGCACCGTCCACCCCGGTGAACCCACGACCAGCGAGAACGAGCACGATTCCTCGCCGGCGGCCGAGCGCACGACGACGTGGGCGGGCACCACGGCTCCCGGCGGGTGCTCGGAGACGTCCACGGCGACCTCGTGGCCGAACGGGCCCGCGACCAGCGAACCGCCGTGGCGCGGCGAGCGCAGGCCTGGCCCCGACACGTGGGCGTGCACCGCTCCCGCCAGGGCGGGCGAGGCCAGCCGCACGACCTGGAGCAGCGCGGTCCGAGGTCCGACGAAGAGCTCGGTCGACTCGGCGACGATCACCCGAGCATCGCACCACCGTTGGGCAGCGGGCGAAATGACACGATGGTGGCGTTCACGGGACACGCCCTAGCGCTTGAGCATCCGCGTGAGACCTGCGGCGACGGTCGTGGCCAGGATCCAGCCCGTCACGATCAGGCCGGAGGCGATCCACTGCGACGCACCCGGCGTCTGCCATCGGTTCTTGTTGCCGAAGTCGACGATCGGCACCACCAGGTCGATCGTGTAGAGCCAGGCGTTCCACGGCAGGTGGTCGTCGTCGTTGATCTCGATCAGCGGTCCCTTGAACTGGAACCAGAGGCTGCCGACGATCCACGCCGCGATCAGCCACCCGAGAGCGCGGGCCGGGCGGTAGCCGTAGCCGACCATCGACCGTTGCAGGAAGCTCCACACCAGCACCAGCGGGCCCAGGAACCGCATGCCCTCCGCGACCGCGCGGTAGCGCAGGCGTTGCTTCTCGATCAGCACGGTCGAGGCGTGCTCCTCGTTGCCGGCCGCGGCCAGCATCTCGGCGAAGTGGTCGTACGGCCGCGGGTGGTAGCTGCGGCGCATCGCGTTGCGCAGCCAGCGCAGGCGCTGGGCGACCTGGTCGTCGTCGCGCAGGTCGATCGGGTAGGCCAGCGAGTCGTAGCGGAAGTCGTCGAGGTCGATGAAACCCGTGGCGTTCCAGAAGTTCTCGTTGTCGTCCAGCGACGTGCAGCGCGCCTGGCGCAGCGTCACCAGGCCCTTGGGCGGCGACACCACGTTGAGCATCAGCTCCTGCACCTGCATGCCCATGGCGTTCAACGCGTGGCTGTCGAGCTTGTAGCCGAGCACCGCGCCGTTGAAGTTCGCCATGCGGCCGATCGTGGCGCGACGGCAGCGCACACCGCCGTGCGCGACGAACTCCTTCTCGCCGCGGGCGCAGATGAGGTCACGGCCGATCGTGGCGCCACCGATGTCCAGCGAGGGCTTCTCGCGCGGCTGGTGGCGGTACTTGCCGGGCTTGACCAGGCGGCTGCCGCGCAGGTCGAGGTTCGCGCCGACGGTGATGCCGCGCAGCTCCAGGCCGCCGGAGACGTCCGACTCGCGCACCACGAAGTTGCTGCCGATCTGCGAGCGGTTGGCCAGCACGGCGTCCGCCGCCGGGTTGTCCACAGTGGCCCGTTCGATCGTGATGCTGCCGCGCACGTGGGTGTCGACCATGCGCAGCTGGCCCTTGATCCGCACGTGGCGCCCGACGACGTCACCGCCGATCTCCGCGCCGTCGATGTGCAACGCGCGGCCGGAACCGGTCGGGTCGGTGCCGACGGCGGGCGGTGACACGGCGTCTAAGACAGCGTCCGCCAGCGACAACGTGCCGCCGATGCGCGCGTTCACGGCCCGGACGGTCCCCGCGCTGCTGAAGCCGCGGTCGAGCTCCAGGTCGCCGGAGACGTCCGAGCGGTCGAGGACCAGCGTCGCCGACGGGTCCGCGTGCGGGTCCGTGGAGTCCTCGAACCGCGAGCCGCGCGAGAGCACCGAGCCGCGCAAGGACAGCGCCGAGCTGATCCGGGCGTTGGCGAGGAACACCACGCCGTGCGAGGTGAAAGCGCCGATGAAGTTGCCGCCGACCTGCATGCCGTTGCCGTTCAACGTGAACCCGTCGGCGTTGTTCAGCGACGCGGTGCCGAGGTTGACGTTGCCGCCGATGCGCGCGCCCGCGAGCCGCATCTCCCCCTCGGTCCGCAGGCCGAACCCGAGCAGTGCGCCCGCGACCGTCAGCCGGTCACCGTGCACGCACAAGCCGCCGGGAACGCTGAAGCTGCTGTCCCGCAACACGACGGAGCCCGCGATCTCGGCGTCGGTGAGGTCGGTCAGCCCCGTGACGCGGCAGCCGAGCAACGAGACGTCGTTGCTGCTGCTGAGGTTCCGCGCCTGCAGACCCGGCAGGTCGCAGTCGTTGAACGAGATGCCGGCGAGGTTCGCCTGCCGCAGGTCCGGCGCCGCCTCGAACTGGCAGCGCTCGAACTCCAGCACGTATGGCACCTCGACCGCGCGCAGGTCGAGCACGTCGGTGACCACCCGGTCCACCACGCGGATGACGGGTGGGGTGCTCGGCTTGCGCCGAGGCAACCTCCACCCGCCACCACCGGAACTGTCGTTCTCCCCCAACAGCCCCCGCAACACGTCCGCCGCGGCGACCTTCCCCCTCGCCATGCAGCCGGGCCCTAGACCGGGTCGCTCGGGCCGTGGTGCGTCGGGTCGAGCACGCGCGCCAGGAACTCCTGGGTGCGCGGCTCCTGCGGGTTGCCGATCACCTCGGCCGCCGGGCCCTCCTCGACGATGTAGCCGCCGTCCATGAAGATCACCTTGTCGGCGACCTCGCGGGCGAACTGCATCTCGTGCGTCACGACCAGCATCGTCATGCCCTCGTCGGCGAGCTGGCGCATCACGCCCAGCACGTCACCGACGAGCTCGGGGTCGAGCGCCGAGGTGGGCTCGTCGAACAGCATCACGTCGGGGTCCATCGACAGCGCGCGGGCGATCGCCACGCGCTGCTGCTGGCCGCCGGAGAGCTGCGCGGGCATCGCGTTGGCCTTTTCCTTCAGGCCGACCCGGTCCAGGTTGCGCAGGGCGATCTCCTGCGCCTCCTTCTCGCCGCGCCTGAGCACCTTGCGCTGCGCGACGGTGAGGTTCGCGAGGACGTTCAGGTGCGAGAACAGGTTGAACGACTGGAAGACCATGCCGATCTTCGTGCGCGCCCGGTCGATGTCGACGTCGTGGTCGGTCAGCTCGACACCGTTGACGACGATCTTGCCGTCGTTCGGCTCCTCCAGCAGGTTCACGCAGCGCAGCAGCGTCGACTTGCCGGAACCGGACGGACCGATGATGCAGACCACGTCACCGCGGTTGACCGTGACGTCGATGCCCTTGAGGACGTCCAACGAGCCGAACGACTTCTTCAGCCCGGTGATCTCAACGGAAATCTCGCTCACAGGACGGACACCTTCTT
>JASLAV010000554.1 GCA_030146905.1 Lentzea sp.
AACATCTGCACCGCGCAGGTGCTGCTGGCCGTGATCGCGTCCATGTACGCCGTCTACCACGGTCCCGACGGCCTGCGCGCCATCGCGACCCGCGTGCACCGCATGGCCACCGTGCTCGCCACGGGCCTGTGCGAGGCCGGGCTCGACGTCGTGCACGGCGAGTTCTTCGACACCGTCGAGGTGCGCGTCGAGGGCCGTGCCGCCGCCGTCGTGGAGAAGGCGCGCGAGGCCGGCATCAACCTCCGCAAGGTCGACGAGGACGTCGTCGCAATCGCTTGCGACGAGAAGACCACCCGCGCGCACGTCATCGCCGTGTGGGAGGCCTTCGGCGTCACCGGGTCCGATGTGGACGCCATCGACGCCGACACCGCCGACGGCATCCCGGCCGACCTGCGCCGCACGTCGGACTACCTGACCCACCCGGTCTTCCACTCGCACCGCTCCGAGACCGCGCTGCTGCGCTACCTGCGCGCGTTGTCCGACAAGGACGTCGCCCTGGACCGCAGCATGATCCCGCTCGGCTCCTGCACGATGAAGCTGAACGCCACCGCGGAGATGGAGCCCGTCACGTGGCCGGAGTTCTCGGGCCTGCACCCGTTCGCCCCCGTCGAGGACGCGGCCGGTCTGCTGAAGATCGTGTCGGACCTGGAGGCCTGGCTGGCGGAGGTCACCGGCTACGACGCGGTGTCGCTGCAGCCCAACGCCGGTTCGCAGGGTGAGTTCGCCGGTCTGCTGGCGATCCGCGCCTACCACCGCGCCAACGGCAACGCCGACCGCGACGTCTGCCTGATCCCGTCGTCCGCCCACGGCACCAACGCCGCGTCCGCCGTCATGGCCGGCATGCGCGTGGTCGTCGTGAAGTGCGACGACAAGGGCAACATCGACATGGGCCACCTGCGCACCACGATCGCGGAGCACGCCGACGACCTCGCCGCGATCATGCTCACCTACCCGTCGACCCACGGCGTGTACGAGGACACCGTCCGCGAGGTCTGCGGCCTGGTCCACGACGCGGGCGGCCAGGTGTACGTCGACGGCGCGAACCTCAACGCCCTCATCGGCCTCGCCCGGTACGGCAAGTTCGGCTCCGACGTCTCGCACCTGAACCTGCACAAGACGTTCTGCATCCCGCACGGCGGCGGTGGCCCCGGCGTCGGCCCGATCGGCGTCCGCTCGCACCTCGCCCCGTTCCTGCCGAACCACCCGCTGCAGCCCACCGCGGGCCCGGCGACCGGCGTCGGCCCGATCTCCGCCGCCCCGTGGGGTTCCGCGTCGATCCTGCCGATCTCGTGGGCGTACGTGCGCATGATGGGCGGCGACGGCCTGCGCCGCGCCACCCTGACCGCCGTGGCCGCCGCGAACTACGTGGCACGGCGTCTCGACGAGCACTACCCGGTCCTCTACACCGGCGAGGGCGGCTTCGTGGCCCACGAGTGCATCCTCGACCTGCGCCCGCTCACCAAGGCCACCGGCGTGACGGTGGACGACGTGGCCAAGCGCCTCGCGGACTACGGTCTGCACGCCCCGACGATGTCGTTCCCGGTCGCCGGCACCCTGATGGTCGAGCCGACCGAGTCGGAGGACCTGGCCGAGATCGACAGGTTCATCGACGCCATGATCGCCATCAAGGGCGAGATCGACCGCGTCGGCGCCGGCGAGTGGCCGGTGGAGGACAACCCGCTGCGCAACGCCCCGCACACCGCGGCCTGCGTGACCGTCGGCGAGTGGAACCACCCGTACACCCGCGAGGAGGCCGTCTACCCGGCCGGTACCGGTGCTCCGAAGATCTGGCCGCCGGTCCGCCGCATCGACGGCGCCAAGGGCGACCGCAACCTGGTCTGCTCCTGCCCGCCGCTCTCGGCGTACAGCAGCTGATCCGAGCTCAACGGACGGGGGCGCACTCGCGCGTGCGCCCCCGTCTCACGTTCCGGCGGGGCACGCGGGGTCGCCGCAGTCCTCGTCCTCGCCGATCCCCGGCTTGGCCAGGTCGTGCTCGAACGCGAAGTGGAAGCACTCGGCGTGCATCCGCTCGAACAGCTCGAAGTCCTCCCGGCCGAGCTCCACCGGTTCACCGCACCGCTGACACGTCTGATCGTCCGCCACGAGGCGAGATCGTCTCACCCGCGCCGTGCGAACAGGACCGCGCCGTCCTCGCCGAGCAGCCACCGCGCCTCGACGGTGAACCCGGCGTCCCGCAACCACTCCGCCACGCGGTCCGGCGGTCGCAGGTGGACGTGCACGCGCATCGGGTGCCCGCCGTAGCCCCGCGTCTTCAACCGCGTCTCGTCGCCGGCGTGGAAACCCAGCTGCAGCAACCCGCCCGGCGCCAGCGCCTCCCGGAAGTGCCCGAACACCACGGGCACCTCGTCGTCCGGCACGTGGATCAACGACCACCACGAGAGGATCCCGCCCACCGCGGTGCCGAGCGGTTCGGTCATCGACCCCACCTCGAACCGCGGCCCGGGGTGGTTCGCGCGGGCGAGCGCGATCATCGCGGGGGAGAGGTCGATGCCGAACGCGTCCACCCCGAGGTCGTGCAGACGCGCCGTGATCTCGCCAGGTCCGCAGCCGACGTCCGCGACGGGCCCGCGCACCTCCTCCGCGAACAGCCGCAGCGCGGCCCGCAGGTGCGGCAGGCCGGAGAGCAGCTCCCGCGTCTGGTCGGCATAGGACGCCGCGACGGCGTCGTAGGAGTCCCTCGTGTCCGTCAGCCAGTCGCTCACGTCCGGGGAAGCTACTCCTCGAACGGCTCCGGCCGGTGCCGTCCGAAGAGCGCCAGCGAGGAGATCCACACGTCCGGATCCCCGTCCCAGTCCAGCGCCTTGATCTGGTCGGCCGACCGCCGCCCGCCGATCGCCCGCAGCAGCTCGAACGACGTCGTCCGCAACGTCCCCGCCGGCTCACCGTGCCCGAGCACCCGGTCCCCGTGCTCCAGCGCGATCCGCAACGCCGGCACGTCGTTCTCCCGCATCCGCTGGTCGAGCTGCTGCAGCGGCCGCACCAGCGCTGCCCGCACCTCGGTGCCGTCCCGGTCGCCCGCGACCCCGAGCGCGGAGCGGAGGTCGTGCTCGTGCGCGACCACCTCGGACACCAGGACCGGCCCCATGGGCGTGTCGAACAGCGGCCGGGCGCGCTCCAGGTTCGCGTCCCACTCGGCGAAGGCGTCGCCGAGGGTGTTGTCGCGGCGGTCGCGCACCTGCCGTTCGCCCCACTCGCCGGACTCCATGCCGTCGAACCGGCGGTCCACGTAGTCGCGCAGACCGCCGGCGAGGTGCGCCACCACGTCCTTGGCCGACCAGCCCGGCGTCGCCGCCACCGGCGTCTGCGGGTCAGCGCCGGACACCAGCGCGGTGATCCGCTGCTTGGCCGCGTCGTAGACGGGGGCGTTGGTCATCGTTCAGACCTCGTACTCCAGGGTGTAGGTACCGCTGCCATCCTCCGCCCAGCCGACCGTCGCCGCACCTTTCGCCCCCAGGTACCTGCCGGTGCCGTCGACGATCTCGATCTCGGCCTCCACCGAGGACCGGTAGGCGCCGACGTGCCGCAGCACCAGCGTGCCGTCGTCGGCGACGATCTCCTCCAGCGCGGTCGTCCACGCCACGGCGTCGCCGTAGTACATGAGGTACCGGCAGCTCCCGACACCGTTCAGGTCGCCCGTGTAGGTGAACTGGACGTGCGCCTCGGTCAGCTTGCGGCCCTCGACGTCCTTGTAGGAGCGGCCGTCCCACGTGTTCTCGTCCCAGCTCTTCACCGCGATGGTTCCCGTTGCCTTCATGGGGACCACTCTGCTGGCGATTCCTGACAGTTCGTGTCAGGTTAGGACGAAGTCGCAATGCTCCTGACCGATAGGGATCCACCCCTTCGAGTGGTATCGCTCAAGTTGTTGGCCAGTGGTTACCGATAGGACCTGTACCAGTCTCAGAGGCAGGGGCGTCACACTGCCTGTGGTGATAACGAGGCAGGCAGTCAAGGCGATCCACCGTAGGAGATGAGACGTGGGTCACTCGATTGGAGCCTCGTGCCACGGCCGAAACATCCGGGTCCTGACCTGGAGAAGCTGCTCCGCAGTCTTGAGGACAGGGTTGGCGGGTAGAGAAGGGGAAGTACTTCAAAGCTTGGTGCGGCCCGCCTCATGAGGCTTGTTTCAAGACGGTGAAGTTGACTCCATCCAACCCCAATTACACGCGTAACCTGCGAGGATGGCTGAAGAGGTCTGGATGCTGGAAGGAGGACGCTTGATGGCACGCTCGTACTACGTTGAGCTGACTTGCGTATCTTCGGCTGTTGCCAGTGACCTGGAGAACCACCTGGATGCCGTGATGGATGCGCTGCAAAGCGAGCCGGGCATCGAGGACGCGGACATCGGCGCCAACCTGAAGGAAGGCACGGTTCAGTTCTGCCTGCATCTTGATGCAGAGGACTCCTCTGACGCTCTGCGCAAGGCGCACGTACGGGTTCGCTCCGCACTGCACGCCGCCGGAGGAGCCACGCCGGGCTGGGAGCGGATGATCCAGGCGATTCAGGACGACGACGCGGCTACGACCGTGCGTCCCTCGGAGCTCGCCTCCTGCTGAGGACACGCAAGGAGCCCGGTCCGAGGTTTTTACAGGGCAACGGGCGCGGCGCCGGTGCATCCCCTGGAGAGGGCAGCGGCGATCGCCATCTGATTCGGGCGCTGTGGCCGTTCATGTCAGGCTGAGGACATGAAGTCCAGCCGGCTCATGCAGGTGCTCCTGCTCCTCCAGTCGAGGGGCCGGATGACGGCGGACGAGCTGGCGGATGAGCTCGAGGTCTCGCCGCGCACGATCTACCGCGACATCGACTCGCTGAGCGCCGCCGGCATCCCCGTCTACGCCGACCGCGGCCCCACCGGCGGCTACCGGCTCGTCGACGGCTACCGCACCCGCCTCACCGGACTCACCTCCGGCGAGGCCCGGTCGCTCTTCCTCGCCGGGCTGCCCGGTCCCGCCGCCGACCTGGGCCTGGCGGAGTTCGCCGCCGCCGCACAGCTCAAGCTCCTCGCCGCGCTGCCGACCGAGCTGCGCGCCGGGGCGGAGCAGATCCGCCAGCGCTTCCACCTCGACACCCCGACGTGGTTCCGCGGCGACGAACCCACCGGCCACCTCGCCACCATCGCCGACGCCGTCTGGGACCAGCGCCGCGTGCGGATGACGTACCTGCGCTGGGGCAACCAGACCGTCGACCGCGAGGTCGACCCGTACGGCCTGGTTCTCAAGGCGGGCACCTGGTACTTCGTCGGCAGCGGCCGCACCTACCGCGTCTCCCGGGTCCAGGAGCTGCACGCCACGGACGAGGTGTTCGAACGCTCGCCGGACTTCGACCTCGCGCGCTACTGGGCCGAGTGGTCGGAACGGTTCGAGGCCGGCATGTACGGCGAACGCGTCACCGTCCGCATGACCCGGTCAGGCCTCGACAAGACCCAGTACCTGCTGAGCGGCCACCAGGCGCGCGTCATCAGGGAGGCGGCGCCAGAGCCGGGCGAGGAGTTCGGCTTCCCGACCGAGTCCACCCGTCACGCCGTCTCCGACCTGCTCAAATTCGGCGCGGACGTCGAGGTGGTCGCTCCCGCGGAGCTCAGGAGCGAGCTCATCGCCACCCTCGGGGCGATGCAGGACGTCTACAACGGTGCGAAGCTACCCGCATGGTTCCGCTGATCGCGTTGAACAACGGAGTACGGATCCCCCAACTCGGCTTCGGCGTCTTCCAGGTGCCGGAGGACCAGGTCGCCGGTGCGGTCACGACCGCCATCGAAGCCGGCTACCGCAGCATCGACACCGCTGCCGCCTACCACAACGAGTCCGGCGTCGGCGACGCGATCGCCGGCGTTCCCGACCTGTTCGTCACGACCAAGCTCTGGAACTCCGACCAGGGTTACGACTCGACGCTGCGCGCGTTCGACGAGAGCATGCGCCGCCTGCGCCGTGACGTGCTGGACCTGTACCTGATCCACTGGCCGACCCCCGAACGCGACCTCTACGCCGAGACGTGGCGCGCGTTGGAGCAGCTCTACGCCGACGGCCGGGTGCGCGCCATCGGCGTCTCGAACTTCCACACGGCACACCTGCAGCGCCTGTTCGACGAGTTCCCGACCACCCCGGCGGTGAACCAGATCGAGCTGCACCCGTTGCTGCAGCAGAAGGAGATGCGCAAGGTCCACGTGACCCACCGCATCGCCACCGAGGCGTGGTCGCCGCTCGCCCAGGGCGCGCTGCTGGGCCGTGAGGAGATCACCGGTCTCGCCGAGAAGTACGGCAAGACCCCTGCCCAGATCGTGCTGCGCTGGCACGTCCAGATCGGCAACGTCGTGATCCCGAAGTCCGTCACGCCCTACCGGATCAAGGAGAACATCGACATCTTCGACTTCGAACTGGCCCACGACGACATGACGGTCATCAACGAACTCGACAACGGCACCCGCACCGGCTCGGACCCCGACCGCTTCAACGTCGCCTGAGCAGCTCCTCCACCAGGTCCACCGCCCTGGCCGCGCCACCGGCCGCCCTGATCTCCCGCCCGAGCTCACGGGCGCGTTCCCGGTGGCGCGGCTCCGAGAGCACCTGGTCCACCGCCGCCCGCAGGCCCTGCGGCCTCTTCCTGACGATCCCGGCGCCTGCCACGGCCACCCGCTTCGCCACCTGCGGTTTGTCCAGCGAACCCGGCACCACGACCAGCGGGACGCCCGCCTCGACGGCCGCCAGCACACCGCCCCACCCGCCGTTGGTGACCATCAGGTCGGTGCGCGGCAGCAGGAGGTCGTGCGGGACGAACTCCGCCGCGCGCACGTTGCCCGGCAACACCCCCAGCGCGTCCACCGGTGCGCCGCCGGTCGTGCACACCACCAGCGCGTCGTGCCCGGCCAGCGCCTCGATCGCGGGCTTGAGCAGGTCGTCCGCGCCGGTCTCCAGCGTTCCCTGCGTCACGTGCACGACCTTCGCGCCGTCGAGGTCCGCCCACCAGCCGGGCAGCGCGGTCTCCGCGGGAGGGCCCGTCAGCCGCCCGACGAACCGCACCTGACGCGGCACCCGCACGGTCTCCAGCGCGGCCACCCCCTGCGCCAGCACGAGCTCCGGCGAGTAGAACGCCTCCAGCGCGCTGGCCCTGGGCCCGAGGCCGACCTCCGCGCGCATGCGGTTGAACATCGGGTCGACGGCCACCACCGACACGGCACGCGCCAGCGGGCGGCTCACGACCAGCGGTGTGACCGCGACCGTCACCCACGGCACGGACCTGACCTCGGCGGCCATCGCCGCCCCGAACGCCAGGTGGTCCGTGACGACCAGGTCGAACCGGGCCTCCAGCACGTCGCGCGCCTGCGCCGCTCCCGTGCCGACGAGCACGTCCCGGACGTTCGCGAAGTTCGACCGCAGCCCCTTGCCGTCCCCCACGGAGGGGAACGTCTCCGCCAGCCGTGCGTCGTCGAAGTCCTCCGACCACGGCAGGTGCGTCGTGCCCTCGAACCGGTGGCGGTACTTCGCTCCGGTGTGCACGACGACGTCGTGACCGCGCTGCACCAGCTCGCGCGACACCGCCGCCATCGCCCCGATGTGACCGGCGAAAGGCATGGACGACAGCAGGATCCGTGGTTCCCCCATGCCGGGCGCAACGAGCGGCGCGACCGCGCGGTTCCCCACCCCAAGGGTCAGGCCCTCAGCGTCAAGCCCTCAGCGTCAAGCCCTCGGTGTCAGGCCTTCGTCGACAGCACCTGGCCGAGCGCCGCTTCCACGCCGTCCACGTTCTCCACCACCGACACCGACCCGCCGGTGGTCTGCGCGATGTCCGTCAACGCCCCGCGGTCCACCTCACCGCCGATCGCGATGAAGCTGACCGCCAGGTCGGTCCCGTGCAGCTGCGACTTCAGCGCCGCGAGGTCGATCCCGCCGTCCGAGGCGCCGTCGGTGATCACCACGACCCGGTTGACCCGCCCGGCCACGAACCCGTCGTGCGCGGCCTCGTAGCAGGCAGCCAGCGCGCTGTAGAGCTGCGAGCCGTCCGCGGTCTTGAGCCCGTCGAGGGCCCGGCGCAGCGCGTCGCGTTTCTCCGTCACCGGTGCGGTCCCGACGAGCTGCTTGTAGGGCTTGGAGCCGTCGAGCGACCGCGCGAACTCCCACAGCCCGAACGACCCCGACACCGACCTGTCGATCTGGCCGCGCAGGGCGGCCTTCACCTTGTCCAGCCGGGGTTTCATCGACGTGGAGACGTCCACCAGCACCGTGACGACCTGTCCGCCGCGGTCGGCGGAGGCCCATGCGGAGGAGATCTGCTGCGTGGTCGTCGCGTCGGCGGCCACGAGGTTCTCCGTGACGGGGGACCAGGACACGCCGGGGGAGGGCGACGGACGGTCCTGGGTGGACTCCACCCGCAGCCCGCCGCGAGCCAGGATCGCCTGTGACGCCGGTTCGGTCATGAAGTCGCGGAACGCCTGCGCCGCACGCACTTCCGCCTCGCCGACCTCGGAACCGCCCAGCGCCACGTACGGGAAGTCCGCGACCGGAGCCGGGCCGGCGGGCAGCACGCCCACGAGCGGCTTCGACGGTGCTTCCTTGCCCGTGTTGTGCTTGAACAGGTCCACTTCGGACACCGGCGTGACGGAGAAGCCGGCCGCGTTGACCGTCGCGCTGTCTCCCAGGCGCCGCAACGCCTCGCGCGTCGTCGGCGGGACCTCCGGCGGCACGGTGGCGGCGAGCTTCGTCAGCTTCGACTTCGAGGCGTCCGAGCCGAGCGACTCGGCCGTCACGGGACCCTTGCCCTCGGCCAGCGCCGACTGGATCGCCAGCGCGGACGCCGTGTTCGCGGAGGGGTCGGGCATCGCGACGCTGAACCGGCCCCAGTTCGTGCCGAACTTGGTCCACTCCGTGACCTCGGGCATGTCGGTCCACCGGAAGTCCTTCAGCACGGGGGCGGCGGCCTCGGGAGCCGCGAGCAGCACGGGCGACGTGCCGACGGACTTGGGCGCCGAACCCACCAGCTTCGCGTTCAGCGCCGAGAGGCGGTTCGCCCAGAGCGTCGAGTCGGGCAGCCACGCGTGGGGCCGCTTGCCGAGCTTCTGCTCGTCCCAGGTCGTCGTGAGGCCGTCCAGCACGGCCGACGAGTCGGCGGACGTCACCTCGATCGCGATGCAGTGGTCGTACACGACGGGCCGCGTCGCGCTGTACGCGCGCGCCACGTCGGCGACGGCTTCCGCGATGCTCGGCGTCGCGGAGACCCGCAGCACCGAGTCGCCCTCACTGCAGTTCTCGGCCAGCGCCTGGGAGCGCTTGTCGAGAATCCCGCCGGCCCACGACAGGACGAGCCAGCCGAGGCCGATCAGCACGACGAGCACGACGATCAGCACGGGCCACTTGGCGATCCCGCGCCGCACCTTCGCCCGCAGCGCGCGGTGTCGAGACATCGATCCCTCACAACTACTCAGCGGCCCCCGACGACCAGCCATTCACGCTAACAGGTGAACTCCGCTGGCGAAGTGAAGTCACATCAAGTACCGACTGGCACACGGAGACGAGCCGTTCCCGCAGCGGCCGCGCCCTTTCGGCGAACGCGGCCTGCCTCCGAACGTACTCCGCACGGCCTTCCGGCGTCTCGATCGGCACCGGTCCGTAGCCGAGTTCCGCCAGGTCGTAGGGGGAGGCGCGCATGTCGAGCTCGCGCACGTCCACCGCCAGTTCGAAGCAGTCGGCCACCAGATCCGACGGCGTCGCGGGCTCCAGCTTGTAGGCCCACTTGAACAGGTCCATGTTCGCGTGCAGGCACCCCGGCTGCTCGTTGCGCACCTGGTCGTCCCGCGTCGGCTGGAGCGTGTTGAGGGGCCGCGCGGGCGCGGTGAAGAACCGGAACGCGTCGAAGTGCCCGCACTGGATCCGGCTCGACTCGACCACGGCGTCGGTCCCGTCGCTGCCCAGGCGCAACGGCCACGCGTTGTGCCGCACCTCGTCGGGCTGCTGCCGGTAGACCATCGCCCACTCGTGCAGCCCGAAGCAACCGAGCCGCGCCTGCCTGCCCAGCGTGGCCGTGAGCAGCGCCTGGACGAACCGCAGCGTCTTCTCGCGCTGGTCGTGGAAGCTCCCGACGTCGAGCGTGACGCCCTCGTCCACCCGCCGGTAGTGCGGGAACTCCAGGTACTCGTCGGCGTCCTCCAGCACGACGCCCGGCCCGGGATGCCACCGTTCGAGCCGCACGGGCCGATGGCTGTAGTAGGTGAAGAGGAAGTCCATCACCGGGTGCTTCTCCTTGCGGAGTTTCCGCTCCAGGTGCGGCCCGGTGAACCGGCGCATGCGCGCGACGTGCGAATCGCGCAGTTCGTGCCATTCGGCTCGGGTCAGGACCTCCACGGGCGACTACCGTACGCGCA
>JASLAV010000560.1 GCA_030146905.1 Lentzea sp.
GGGCGGCACACCTGTGTGGTGTGCCGCCCCGCTGGCCGCGTGCGGAAGCCGGTGTTGCTGCCGGTCTCGCCCTCGTGATCCGTCGCAAATGTCTGGCAACCAACCTGGCCTCGCAGGTCGCCGACCAGCAACCACTCGCCACACCAGCACGGACCTGCCAGGGATCAGGCGGACCGGAACGCAACAGGGTGGCCCACCGATTGGTGGGCCACCCTGTTCGTGCTGGTCACACTGCGGAAGCGGAGGGATTTGAACCCCCGGACGGTTGCCCGTCTCCCGCTTTCAAGGCGGGTGCATTCGGCCGCTCTGCCACGCTTCCCCGACACCGTGGTGTCCGCCGAGAAGCCTAGCCGTTCGCCTCGCGCAGGTGTGTCATGACCCGGTCGAAGACCTTGGCCAGCACCTCGCCCTCCTCGGGCGTCAGCAGGTCGACGATGTGCGCGCGCACGCCGCGCAGGTGGGTGGGGGCGGCCTCTACCAGTTGCTCCATGCCCTTGGCCGTCAGCTCGGCCAGGACTCCCCTGCCGTCCTCCGAGCACTCGCGGCGGGTGACCAGGCCCGCCTTCTCCATGCGGGCGACCTGGTGGGAGACGCGGGACTTCGAGGAGGCGACGTCCTCTGCCAGCTGGGTCATGCGCATGCGCCTGCCGGGCTGTTCGGAGAGGCGGACCAGGATCTCGTAGTCCGCCAGTGACACTCCGTGGGTGTCCTGCAGCTCTCGGTGCAGGCGGTCCATGAGCATGGAGGAACCGCTCACATAGGTGCGCCAGGCGCGCATCTCGCCCTCGTCGAGCCAGTGCGGCTCCTGCTCACTTCGTGTCACGGGAACAAGGCTAGACCGGGACATGACGATCCAGTCATGCCTCTGGAAAACGCGGCGCCCGGGAGGCAGACTCCTCCGCCGTACACGCGCGTTAACCTCGCCTTGGAAAGGCTTGCATCCCTATGAGTTCGTTCAGGCGGCTTTCCGTTCTGGCGATCACCGCCGCCGCGGCCACTGCCATCAGCGCCACCGGGCCTGCCCAGGCCGATGTCCAGTCCCTGCGCGGTCGGGGCACGGTTGACGTGCGCCTGATCGGCATCAACGACCTGCACGGCAACATCGAGCCGCCGACCGGGTCGTCCGGGCGCGTCATCCTCCCGGACGGCACGACCGTTGACGCCGGTGGCGCCGCCTACAACGCCACGCACATCAGGAACCTCCAGAAGGAGGTCAAGAACTCCGTCATCGTCGGGCAGGGCGACCTGATCGGCGCTTCGCCGATCGTGTCGGCGTTGTTCCACGACGAGCCGACGATCGAGGTGCTCAACAAGGTCGGCATGGACACGACCGCGGCGGGCAACCACGAGTTCGACGAGGGCTACCAGGAGCTCCTGCGCATGCAGCGCGGTGGCTGCCACCCGGTCGACGGCTGCCAGTTCAGCGACAAGTACAAGGGTGCCGACTTCCCGATCCTCGGCGCCAACGTCACGCACGCCAAGACCGGGCTGCCCGCCCTGCCGCCGTTCTGGGTGGAGATCCGCGACGGGATGCCGATCGGCTTCATCGGCATGCCGCTCAAGGACGTGCCGATCCTGGTCGACCCGAACGGCATCAAGGAGCTCGCGTTCGGCGACGAGGTCAAGGCCGCCAACAAGTACGCCAACCTCCTCGACGCGATCGGCGTGAAGTCGATCGTCCTGCTCGTGCACCAGGGTGACCAGGTCACGTCGTCCGGTGGCGGGCCCAACGCGTGCAACGTGGCCGCCAACAACCCGGGCAGCGTCATCGCCACCCAGGTCAGCCCGAAGATCGACGCGGTCTTCTCCGGCCACAGCCACCAGCACTACAACTGCGTGGTCAAGGACCCGGCCGGCAACCCGCGGCCGTTCATCGAGGGTCTCGCGTTCGGGCGCGAGCTGAGCGTCGTCGACCTCAAGATCGACCGCCGGACCCGCGACGTCGTCCGCGGTGAGACCAAGGCCGACAACAAGATCGTCACGCGCACCGTCACGCCGGACCCGGCCGTGCAGGCCATCATCGACCTGGCCAAGGAGAAGTCCGGCCCGATCGCGAACAAGCCGGTCGGCACGATCAGCTCGGACATCGTGCGGGCGCAGAACGCCGCCGGTGAGTCGCCGCTCGGCAACCTGATCGCCGACTCGCAGCTCGAGGCCACCAAGGGCAACGGCGCTGTGCTCGCGCTGATGAACCCCGGCGGCGTGCGTGCGGACCTCTCCTTCGCCAGCTCGCCCGTGGGCGAGGGCAACGGCGTGGTCACCTACGGCGAGATGTTCACCGTGCAGCCGTTCGGCAACATCCTGCAGACGGTCACGCTGACCGGCGCGCAGATCAAGACCGTGCTGGAGCAGCAGTTCACCGCTGCCAGGACGTTCGTGCTGCAGCCGTCGGCCGGGCTGAAGTACACCTGGTCGGGGTCCGCGCCCTTCGGCTCGAAGGTCTCCGACGTCACGCTCAACGGCGCCGCGCTCGACCCGAACGCGAGCTACCGCGTCACGATCAACAGCTTCCTGCAGGGTGGCGGTGACGGCTTCAGCGAGTTCACCAAGGGCACGAACATCACCGGTGGTGGCATCGACCTGGACGCGTTCTCCGCGTACCTGACGGCGCACCCGAACCAGGGCGCTCCCGCGCTCGACCGGATCACCAAGCAGTAGCGACCGCACGTGGGGCCATCCCGGTGACGATGTCGCCGGGATGGCCTTTTTCCACGCCCGGCTGCTCCGTTTGATCTAGGGTGAGGGCCGATGTCGTGGTTGCGTCGGCTCCTGCTGCTCGCCGGTCTGGTGACCGGCGCCTGGCTGCTGGGCGGCGCGGCGGAGGCGAACGCCGACGTGAAGATCGAGATCGACCGGCTCGGGATCCAGCTCGAACTCCCCGTCGTCGACATCGAGGTGGAGGTCGCGACCGCGCCCGTCGCGCGGCAGCCGGACGCACCCGTCCCGCCGAAACCGGAGCCGGCCCCGCGCGGCGATGCTCCCGAACCCCCTCCCGTGGCGCTGCCCGTGACGCCGGTGATCGAGGCGCCTGTTCAGGCCGAGGTCACGCAGCAGCACGTCGCACCGCCGCCGGTGACGACGCAGCCCAGCGACCCCGTTCCCGCTCCGGAGCACCAGCCGCCGCAACCGCAGGTCGAGCAGCCGGTCACCGGCACGCTCCCGCAGAGCGGCGCGGGGGCCACGACGAGCGGCACCCAGATTCCGGCGGGCACGCTGCCCTGCTCGATGCGGCCGCCCACCACCACGACGTCTCTCGTCAGCACCGAGCAGCACGACGCGCCGCGCACCGTGCGCGCGGAGGAACCGACGTTCTCCCCCGACTGATCCACGCGCCTCCACGAGCGCAGGGATCCGTCATTTCACTCCAGGGAGAACAGTCATGCGCAAGAACCTCAACAGGACCATGTCCGCGGCTCTGCTCACCGGCGGCATCCTCATCGCCACCGCCGGATGGGCTCAGGCGATTCCCGTGCCGATCAACGTCGACGAGGAGGTCCGCGTCGGCAACCTGGTGAGCGTCCCGGTCAAGATCTGCGGCAACGCGATCAACGTGCTGGGCACCGGTGACGCCACGTGCGAGGAGAAGCCCGCCGCGCGCACCCAGGCCGACAAGGCGCTGGTCTCCGCGCCCGTCACGGTGTGCGGCAACTCGATCGGCGTCGCCGGTGGCGGCACCGGCAGCTGCGGCCAGAGCAAGCCGGAGGAGCCCAGCGGCACGGTCGAGGTACCGGTGACGGTCTGCGGCACGAGCGCGGCCGTGCTCGGCACCGCGAGCGGCGACTGCGGCAAGACCGAGGACCCCCAGCCGGAAGAGCCCGAACAGCCGGAGCAGCCCGAGCAGCCTCAGCCCGAGCAGCCTCAGCCGGAGCAGCCGGGCGGTCGGAACCCAGGTGGTGGTGACAACGACGGCGGTGACAACTCCGGCGCCGGCAACACCGGTGACGACTCGGGCGCCGGCACCCCGCAGACGGGCGAGAAGGCGTCGCAGCAGGCGTCCGCGATCCCGAACCTCTCGAGGACCGGCGCCGACCCGCTGGAATTCCTGCTGGTGGGTCTCGGACTGATGACCGCGGGTGTCATGGCCCGTCGCGGCGCACGTCGCACGAACGAATCCTGATCATTTTCTGATCATTTCCCACAATCGCCCGGCGAGCCCGTTCTCGCCGGGCGATTGCTGTCCGCACAGTCGATCTCCGCAGGTCACCCGTCTGACTTCACCAATTCAGGTTTTGCGTGAGGTGTTGAGATATGTGGCGATCAAGCGCATGCTCGATGACGAGCTGGCAACCGGAAGGTAAAGGAACCAAACCCACCGGAGGCCACGCCCAGAAGGGGTCAGGTGGTGCTGTGCAGGTATCTCCTCGCTGTGGCGAAACGCGGTCTGTCGCATCCCCGCGAGCTGACTGGACGTGACCGGTCGGGTCGCGACTGCGTAGCGGCGGACACGAGGTTTCGGGTGCCCAGGCGCCGTCAGGCGTCGCTCGGCGCACTCCGACGCTGTTGAGCTCGGCATCGGTGTCGTCTCTTGGCGTCACCGGCTGAGCGCCACGCCAACCTCCGTGGGCCGTAGTCGTCACTACCAAATGGGAAAGCCTCGGTGCGGTGCCCTGACGTCGGGCTCCGCGCCGAGGCGTGTTTGGTGCTTTATCGTTTGCGGCACCCATGGGGTCCTTAACAGGAGGATTGCGGTGCAGTTCAACGAAGGCGCGGAACTCGATCTTTCCCAGGTTTCGGACCAGCGGGGCGTCGGCGGCCGTGTGGCCGGCGTCGGCGGTGGCCTCGGCGTGGTCGGGTTGATCATCTACTTCCTGGTGCAGCAGTTCACCGGCATCCAGCTGCCGGCGGGCGGCCTGGAGGGGCTGGGCACCAACACGCAGGTCGAGTCGGGTCAGCTGGCCGAGAAGTGCAAGACCGGCGCCGACGCGAACCGCGACAGCGACTGCCGGGTCGTGGCCACGATCAACTCGATCCAGGCGTTCTGGCAGGACCAGTTCGCCCGCTCCGGCAACACCTACCAGGTCACCAAGACCAACTTCTTCCGCAACAGCGTGAACACCCGCTGCGGCAACGCGACCTCCGCGGTCGGCCCGTTCTACTGCCCGGCGGACTCGCAGGTGTACATCGACCTCGACTTCTTCAACGAGCTGCGCACCAAGTTCGGTGCGACCGGCGGCCCGTTCGTCGAGGCCTACGTGCTGGCCCACGAGTACGGCCACCACGTGCAGAACCTGCTCGGCACGTCCGACCGGGTCGGCAGGGAGACCGGCCCCACCTCGGGCTCGGTGCGCCTGGAACTGCAGGCCGACTGCTATGCGGGCGCCTGGGGCAAGGCGGCGACGACCGTGCCGAGCTCCAACGGCCAGCCCCTCATCTCGAACATCACCCAGGAGGACATCACCGCGGCCCTGGACGCCGCGGCGCGCATCGGTGACGACTTCATCCAGAGCGAGCTCGGCGGCGGGCGGGTCGACACGACCCAGTTCAGCCACGGCAGCTCGGCGCAGCGGCAGAAGTGGTTCACCACGGGCCTGGAGACGGGCGACCCGGCCCGCTGCAACACGTTCGACACGAACAACCTGGGCTGAGCGGCC
>JASLAV010000562.1 GCA_030146905.1 Lentzea sp.
GGTCACATCCACCCGCACGGCGTACCGCGTCCGGATCGCGCTTTGGGCGACACTCGCGTGGTCAACGTCGTCGGGTACAAGGTGCTGGACATCAAGGGAGGTCGTGATGAGACGTGACACCGGTTTCCCCGTGGCCGACGCAGAGAACGACTTCCTGCGGGCACGCCGCCGCCAGGTGATGTCGCGGCTGGCGGCCTGGCTGCGCCGCGAGCCGGACGACGTGAACATCATGCTGCCGTTCCACGAGGTCGTGGAGGCGCTGGGCATGCTGTCCGAGAAGCGCCTGGGCCTGCAGTCCGTCCGCCTGGACTCGATCGTGGGCAGCGTCGACCGCACCCGCGACTTCGACCGCCGCTTCCGCCCGACCTCCGGCCGCGTGCGCGAACGCTGGCAACGCCTGGCCCTTGCCACGCGCCGCGGCGAGAGCGTGCCGCCGATCGAGGTGTACCGCGTCGGCGAGCTGCACTTCATCATCGACGGCCACCACCGCGTCTCGGTGGCGCACGCACTGGGCCTGACGGTGATCGACGCCTACGTGACGCAGGTGATCACCCGAGTCAACTCCTCCGGCATCCGCTACCGCGGCGACCTGATCGTGAAGGACTACCGGCGCCTGTTCCTCGACCGGGTGCCGCTGAACGGCGAGGCCCGTGCCGCGGTGGTCCTGTCCGACCCGTGGGACTACGCCGAGCTCGGTGAGCACGTCGAGGCGTGGGGGTTCCGGCTGATGCAGGACACGGGGTCGTTCCTGGACCGCGCGGAGGTCGCGCGCCGCTGGTACGCCGACGAGTACAAGCCGGTGGTGGCGATGCTGCGGCAGGCGGACATGATCGGGGACCGCACGGAGACCGAGGCCTACATGTGGGTGGCGGCGGAGCGGTACCGGCTGATCCGGACGCACCGGTGGGACGCCGAGGTGATCAACGCGGTGCGGGAGGAGACGCACGGGCGCGGGCAGCGCGACTAGCCCGCGGTGCCCGCGAGGCCTCCGGTCGCGCGGCTAGTTCGGGAACTCTCGCCCGCAGCACCTCGGCCCAGCTCGCGTGCGCGAGCGTCCTGCCGGGCGGAGTGGACGCGTCCGGCGCTCAGCGCGGCGCCACGCGCGGACCGTCCGCCTCCGGCAGCGGACGCGCCTGGTCCAGCACCTCGTCGGTGTACTTGTCCAGCAACCTGGTGCCGATCTGCTGCGCGTAGCCGAAGATGACCGCCCACAGCAGCAGGGCCGCGGCCGACGGGATGCCGATCAGCCCGCTCGTGACACCGGCTCCCAGAGCCAGGATCCCGACCACCGCCAGCGCCGCACCGAGCATGATCTTGATCAACGCCTGGTAGCCGATCATCACGTACGGCGAGAGCGACGGCCGGCGGCGCAAGAGCAGGACCACGGCGGCCAGCACCGCGCCGAACGCGCCGAGCACCTGCACCAGCCAGACGTCCACACCGGACGCCTTCGAGGTGCCGCCTGGGCAGACCGTCGGCAGCGCGTTCTCCTTCGGGTCGACGCACAGCGGGATGATGCCCGGCTTCACGATGCCGACGACGCCCAGCACCGTGTTGATCACGAACAGCACCAGCGACGCCGCGATCAGCTTGTTGCGCAACGCCCGTGAGCCCGCGTGGGCGAAGTCCGAGTTGTCGTAGGCCGCTCGCAGCGCGTCCACGACGATCGCGCGTTCCACCGCGGGCGCGGACTCCCCCGGTCGCAACGCCTCCAGGGCGCGGCGGCGCGGGTCGTCGTCGTCGAGGTACTGCGCCACGCGCGCCTGCAGGCCCGGCAGCCTGCCCAGGAAACCGCGCTCCGCCGAGATCGTCGCCACCTCTGCCTCGTGCAGGGCGCGCCAGGCCCGTTCGATGTACCAGCCCGACCACCACGACGGCACCATGCGCCACCACGGTTCGCGGTCGCTCAGCATCGCCTCCACCACCGCCGCCTGCTCCTCCGCGGTGCGGCGCCACACGTCGCCCTCGGGATCGACCGGGTCGGACGGGCCGAGCGCAGCCAGATCCGCGCGGACCCGGTCCAGCCGGGACTGCACGACGAGCCGCCAGTCGGTGACTCTGGGTTTGCGTTCGGCCATGTCCCGATGGTGACAGGCAGCACCGACAATTTCGGCAGCCATCCGTGTGACGTGCGAAAACGTCACCGAACACTCATATCCGCTTGCGCTTATATACGTGAGAAGTTATAAAACTCACCGTGGACGTCTTCGAAGCCGTGGCCGAGCCGAACCGGCGGCACCTCATCGGGCTGCTGGCCGAACGCGAGCGCACCGCCGGTGAGCTCGTCGACAGCCTGCCGGAGCTGACCCAGCCCGCCGTGTCACGTCATCTGCGCGTGCTGCGGGAAGTCGGACTGGTCGAGGTGAGGCCCGACGGGCAGCGGCGCATCTACGCGCTCAAACCCGATGGCCTGCAACGCATCGACGACTGGATCACCCCGTACCGCCGCTTCTGGCGCGACCACCTGGCGGCACTCGAACAGCACCTGGAGAACCAGTGAACGACCTCGGCACCGTCACCCTCACCGGAACCCACGCGGTCCTCGCGTTCGAGCGCAGGCTGCCGTTCCCGATCGACCGCGTCTGGGCCGCGATCACCGACCCCGCCGAGCGGAAGGCCTGGATCGGCACGACGCACGTCGAGGACCGGACCATCGTCATCGAGCCGGAGGACCCGCCCGCGCCGCCGGAGGCCAAGCGGGTCACCGGCCGCATCCTCACCTGGCAGCCGCCGCGGGACGGCCACGCGGTCTTCGAACACGAGTGGCGGCAACGGATCGTGGAGGACAGCGTCGTGCGCTACGAGCTCAGGGCCGACGGCGACGCCACCCTGCTGACGTTCACCCACACCGGGCTGTCCGAACGCAACGCACTGGGCTTCGCCCCCGGCACGCACGCGTTCCTCGACCGCCTGAGGGCACGCCTCGGCGACGAGGACATTCCGAAGTGGACGGAGCGCTACGCCGAGGTCGCCCCTGCCTACCCGGCGTGGAAGTAGCGAGGGAGGCGCCGGAGCGACGCCTCCCCCTGCGGGCTCAGGCGGTCTGCGAGGGCTCCACCAGCGCACGGAGCCGGGGAGGCATCCTCTTCTCCAGCCCGTACGGTTCGAGGTGGGCCTGCAACACGCCCGTGAACGCCCGCTCCACCGAAGCGGTGTCCCAGTTGTCGCTCTCCAGGATCGGCTGCTTGAAGTACGGCTGCCCCACGATGTGGAGCTGACGTCCGTTGCAGCGGATGACCTGGCCGGTGATGCCCTCCGCGCGGTCCGACAGCAGGAACAGCACCAGCGGCGCCACCTTGCCCGGCGTCCGGTCCGCGGGAATGGCGCGCAGGGAGCGTTCCGACTTCCACACCATGCGCGTGTGCGCGACTGGGCACACGGCGTTCACGCGGATGCCTTCCGGTTCGAGGTCGAGAGCCCACGAGTAGCTCAACGACGCCACCGCGCCCTTGGTCGCCGAATAGGTGGCGAGTTTGCGCTGACCGAAGGAAGCGCCGGAGGAAATGTTGATGATCGAGCCACCACCGGTGGCGCGCATCGCCCGCATTGCCGCGATTCCGACGTAGATGACGCCGAGGACGTTCACCTCGACCACCTGTTTGATGGTCTCCGGATCGTCTTCCCACGGCGCGGTCTCGTAGTTCAGCCCCGCGTTGTTCACCAGGCCGTCGACCCGGCCGAATTCGTCGACGCACAGGTCCACGATCTTGGCCGCCTCGCTCGGGTCGGCGACCGTGTGGTTCGAGGCGACGGCGCGGCCGCCGTAGCCCCTGATGTGCTCCGCGACCCGTTCTGCCAGGTCACCGTCGTTGTCGTTGACCACCACCGACGCACCCGCCAGTGCCGCGTGCATCGCGTAGGCTTCGCCGAGACCTCGGCCGGCCCCCGTGATGACGACCGCTTTGCCGTCCAGGATCCCCATTGCACGCTCTCTTTCATCACTCGGCGGCGGTCACCCCGGATCCCCCTGTGGTCCTGCGCCCGCCTTCGTCAAGCGTGCGGACGAATCGTTGCCGCGAAGTACACGTTTCGATGAGATGTCGTTGCCGAGCGCCCAATGGCGAACGGAGTTCGGCCCGGCAGTTGATCCCGACTGATCGGCCCTTGTCGGCAGAGGCTTTCGCCCTTACCCGAACGAGTGACAAAAACGGGCCGCCCTCCCGTGGGAAGACGGCCCGTCTTTATCGAGAATTCACCGTTCCGTGTAGGTCAGGTTCTTACCGCTGGACGGGTCGAACAGCTGCACCTTGTCCGCGTCGAACCAGATCTCCGACGAACCGCCCTCGACAGCGCCCGACGCCGACGACAGCCGCGTGACCAGCGAGATGCCGTCACCCGCCACGTCGTCCGACCCCGCGTCCGCCGCGAGCTCCTGCAGCTCGGCCGACGCCAGCTGCTCACCGGTGAGGTTGAAGTAGGCGTACTTGTCGGAGCCCATCGACTCCAAAACGTCCACCTGGTGCGTGAACTTGCCGCCGGACGACAGCGCCGTCGCGTCGACCAGTGCCGCGTCCTCGAAGTGCTCAGGGCGGATGCCCATGATCACCTCGCGGGGTGCGTCGGCGGCCTCCACCAGCTGCCGGACCCTGTCCGTCAGCGTCACGTCGCCGATGACCGAGCGCAGCGCGCCGTTCTCCAGCGTCGCCGGCACGAAGTTCATCGACGGCGAGCCGATGAAGCC
>JASLAV010000664.1 GCA_030146905.1 Lentzea sp.
ATGGAGCCGGAGGCTTCGCTGCCTGCCTTGCGGCGCGGGGACATCGACATCGCGGTCATCCACTCCTACAACATCATGCCGCGGTCGTTGCCGGAGTCCTGCGAGTCCTTCGAGCTGTTCGTCGAGCCGGTGAACGTCGCCTTGCCGCTCTCGGATCCGTTGGTGCAGCAGGATTCCGTTGATCTGGGCGTGTTGGCTGACCGGCCGTGGATCATGCCTCGGACCGATGCGTCTTGTCATGAATTGACGCAGAGAGCCTGTGGGGCGGCCGGGTTCGTGCCTCGGGCTCAAGCTTATTGCGATGATTTCGGGGTCATGTGCGGGTTGGTCGAGGCCGGGCTCGGGGTGGCTTTGGTTCCCTCGGTGGCTCGGCGGCCCGGGGTGGCTTTGCGGCCGTTGAAGCAGCAGGTCTTCCGGACTGTTTCGGCTGTTGTGCGGAACCGGGCTGATGGACAGCCAGCCGTTCGGGTGGTCTTGGAACAGCTGCGGCAGATCTGAGCATGGTGAGAATCTCAGATTCCAGATCACGCCGATAACGTCTCATTCGTGTCCGAACCCACGTTCCGGCAGAGACGCCTAGGCAGGGCGCTTCAAGCATTGCGGGAAAAGGCTGGCCTCAGCCAGAGGGACATCGGAGACCGGCTGCACTGCAACATCCCGGAGGTCAGCCGGATAGAGAACGGCCAGGTGCCGGACTACAGCGCGTTCGAGACGATGCTGGACATGTACGGCGTGATCGCCGACGACCAGGACCCGTACGTCGAGATGTGGCACCTTGCGGCGGAGAAGGCCTGGTGGCACCAGTACCGCTTGGAGGATCAGGGCCACATCAGCCTGGAACACGACGCTTGCGTGATCAGGACGTTCGAGTTCAGCTACATCCCGGGCCTGCTGCAGACCAAGAGGTACATGCGTGCGGTTTTCGCGGGTGCCCGGTCGCCGCGGTCGAGGCGATGGGTCGAGAACCAGATCGCGGTGAGGGTGCGCAGACAGCAGCGCTTGCGCGGTGACAATCCCTTGCAGCACCACGCGGTCATCGCCGAGTCGGCGCTGCGTCACGCGGACCGCGAGCAGCTGTTGCACATCAACGAGGTGGCTGAGTTGCCCGACGTCACCGTGCAGGTCGTCCTCGACTCGGTCGGCATGCACGACGGGCACAACGGTTCGTTCACCCTGCTGGATTTTCCGTACCCCAGCGATCCTCACGTGTTGTACGTCGAGCACACCGAAGGGGCGATTCACATCGAAGACCCGGCTCGGGTGAAGTCGGCTACCCTCACCTTCAAGCACCTCTCGAAGCTGGCGTTGACCCCGGAGGAGTCCGCCGTGTGGATCGAGAGGTCGGCTGCCGAGAGGTAGGGGTCGAAGTGTGGCGCAAGAGCAGCCGCAGCAACAACGGGGGAAACGGCAACTGCGTCGAGGTCGCGTTGACCAAGGTCCGCGGTGCTTGTGCGTGACTCCAAGAACCAGGCCGCGACCCTTGCCGTGCCCGGCTGGCAAGCGTTCCTGGAAGCGGTCAAGCGCGGAGACCTAGGCCAGGTCTGAAAGCCACTGCTCGACGCCGGCCACGTGCACCGTGGACCAGCTGCGGGCCAGTTCTGGTTGGTGTGCGGCCAAGGCGTCCACGATGGCGCGGTGTTCGGCGACCGTGCGGTCCACCGCGTTGGACTGGGTGATGCCGCGCCAGATGCGGACGCGGACGGTCGGGCCCGCCAGGGTGTCGAGGAGCTGGGCCAGGTAGGCGTTGCCCGAGCACTGGGCGATGGCGCGGTGGAAGTCGAGGTCGTGCTCGACCAGTTCTTCGACGGACTTCGCCGACTCGGCGGCGTCGCAGAGGGCTCGGAGCTTGACGATCTCGTCGGCGTCCACCCTTTGGGCGGCCATGGCGGCGGCTGCGGGTTCGAGGATGCGGCGGACTTGGAGGACCTCCAAGACCGAGTCCTCGCCTCGGTGCAGGTCGAGGACGAACGAAAGTGCGCCGAGCAGGTCGTCCGCGCGCAAGGACGAGACGTACGTGCCGTCGCCCTGGCGGACGTCGAGTACACGGACGAGTGACAGGGCCTTCACGGCCTCGCGCAGGGAGTTGCGGGACAGGCCGAGGCGTTCTGCCAGGTCAGCCTCACGTGGGAGGCGGTCGCCGGGCTTGAGCTCGCCCGAAACGATCATCTCCTTGACGCGCAGGATCGCATCGTCCGTGACTGCCACTGGTGTCCTCGACTCGTCGTAGACCTCGGATGTCTGGCGACCAGTATGCGACACGGTTTGCCACCTTCGTGGCACGCGGTGCTTCTGGTCGTGATTCACGAAATGATTTGTGAGATGGTTATCTGGTAACGACAGGTGACGAGTGGCCTTGTTGTCGCCATAATGGTCTGGACCATTCAGGGAGGGATCTTGGACGCCGTTGTCGCAGCACCGCGCGCTTTGCTCGGTCGCACGATCGTCGGTCCTGCCTCGGTGCGGATCAGGGACGGCCGCATCGTGGAGGTGACCACCGGTGAAGCACCACCCGGCGCGGAGGTCCTATCCGACGGCCTGCTGACACCGGGGCTGGTCGACGTCCAGGTGAACGGTGCCGTCGGCGTCGACTTCGCCGAGGTGGACGCCGCCGGGATGCGCGCCGTTGCCGAAGCTCTGCCGTCGACCGGTGTGACCCGGTTCCTGCCCACGTTGATCACCGCACCGGTCGACGTGGTGTTGAGGCAGGCCAGGGCTGTTCTGTCGGCGGCTGCCGCGCTGCCGGACGGAGTGGGAGCCCGGCCGCTCGGAGTGCACCTCGAGGGACCGTTCTTGTCGCCCAAACGGGCTGGGGTGCACGACCCGTCGTTCATGGTCGAGCCTGGGCCTTCCCAGATCTCGGCCTTGTTGGAGGACGACACCCTTCGCCGTGCTCTGCGGATGGTGACGATGGCGCCCGAACAGCCCGGTGGCATGGAGGCTGTTCGTCGTCTTGTCGCCGCCGGGGTGCTCGTTGCCGTCGGGCACTCCGATGCCACTGGTGAGCAGACTCGGGCCGCGGCTGATGCCGGGGCTCGGATGGTCACCCACCTGTTCAACGCCCAGCGTCCGTTGGGGCACCGTGAACCCGGTGTGCCCGGGGTGGCTTTGGTTGACGAGCGGTTCACGCTCGGGCTGATCGCTGATCTGGCTCATGTCGGGCCTGATGTTTGTCGTCTTGTGTTCAACGCTGCCGGGGCTCGGGTTGCTCTGGTGACCGATGCCGTGGCTGCTGCTGGGATGCCGCCTGGGCGGTATCACCTCGGTGGGGCCGATGTTCTGCTCACCGAGGATGGAGTGCCTCGGTCGCCCGAGGGGACCATTGCCGGGTCCGCGCTCACCCTTGACCGGGCTGTTCGGAACATCGTCTCTGTTGGTGTGCCTGAGGCTGATGCCCTGGCTGCTGCGACGATCGTTCCTGCTGAGGTCATCGGGGAGGCTGGGCTCGGGCGTCTTGCGCCCGGGGCTGTTGCTGACCTTGTTTGGTGGGATGACGAGTTGCGGCCCAAGAAGGTTTGGGTTGATGGGCGCGTTGTGTTCGACGCTGCTTTGTCTGTTGCTCCTGTGGTGGCTGGGTACGCTACTGCTGGTCAGTGAGTTGTTCACTGCGCGGGGCTCCGCTCCGGACCCCGTCAGCTGATCAAGGACCGGCCAGCGCGGCGGGCGGGTTGATGGCACGCCGGTTGCTTATCGCGGCCGCGCG